>JAHLLJ010000322.1 GCA_020444205.1 Deltaproteobacteria bacterium
TGGTTGTTGACTGGTTCCCAATGTAGCCGAGGAGCAAGGCGATGTCGAGGATTTGAGGCTCAGTCGCGGCCGCCGGGCTTGGCCACACCCGCCAGGCCAGCGGCAATGAACAGCGCCAGGGCCCAGCCGCAGAGGGTGTGGGCGATGAAATAGAATCGCCGCCAGCCTATGAAGACGCAGTCGGAATAATCCTTGCCCAACTGCACCACGGGAAGCAGGCGGTCCAGGCTGAGCCCCAGACACCACCAGCAGTCGCGGGTATACTCGTAGGAAAGGGTGCTTTTATTGATTAGAACCGGGGCGCCGTAACTAACCCACATGCCCGCCGCCAAAAGCAAAATGGCCCACATCAAGGGGAACACCTTGAAGCGCCAGCCCAGACCGTAGCCGATGAGGCCCTCCAAAAGGAGCATGGCCATCCAGCGCCCCCAGCGCCTTTGTTTAAAAGCGGCTTTTCTTTCTCTTTCTTTGGCGAGAAAGAGAATTTCCTTGGCCCGGCCCGGATGGCCGGACTCTCGCAACGATTTGGCGCATTGCCGGTATGGCTTAGGCGTATATGGATGGTGACTGCCAAGCCATTTTTTGTACCACCAGGAACAGCGCTCGGATGGGTCGTCGCTGGAATCGTTTTGTTGGGAATCGTCTCCCGGTTCTCCGCGTAAATTGCGGTAAACAAACCGGTCAATTTTGATTTGTTCGGGCCAAAAGCCCATATCGCGATTTTCTTTTTTCCCGTCATATACGGTGTCGACGCTTGTCTGCGAAAGAATGCATTTGTTAAAGGCTGTGCCTTGGCAATATAGGTTTCCCTTCACCTCCATGCCGCTCAGGTCCGCCTCGGTGGCCTCTGCCCCGTTCAATTCGATGTTGGATTTAACAAAAACCTGCTTTAGTATCAGTTTGCCTTTTAACTGTACTCCACCTAGAGCCAGCTTTCCTCCGATGTTGGCACCGGAAATATCGACATCTTTACAGACTGCGCCTTCCAAAAACAGACTGTCGTTAAATCGTGTTTTGTTCAGGTTCAATGTACCGGTAAAGGTGGCGCGACAATCAGCTTGGTTTCCCACGCGCATATTAGGAAGACGCGTTTTTCCGAAACGGCCCTCTTTCAAAAAGATGCCACCCTTGATACCGGCCCCGTCCATGATGGTATTGTTGGCTATAATCGCCCAGCGAAGTGAAATTAAGCCTTTGACATGCACTCCTCTGGCGTCTAGCTCGTCCAGGTATGATTTTTCTAGGCTAAGGTTAAACTTGAAATAACTGTAAGAACAGCAGAAGCCCTTCAGGAGAATCGATCCCTCCAGTTGGAATTCATGGTCGATTTGGGCCGAATCCAGAAGTAGCCTCTCCTCTATGGCTGCTCCGATTATCCTGATCCCCTTGTGGGTGATGGCGTCACACCAGGGTTGGCAGAACAAGATGGTGCGCAGGAAATTGGCTCGTATTCCGCACCGCTCCCAGTCTTCCTGGCAAACTGTCGATGTCGTTACGTCCAGCGGCTCTTTACCGTCCGCGACGAGGGGAGCATTGAAATCGGCGATGTTACCTCGCCGGATTTGCTCCCATGCCCAGCGCTCCGGCCCGCTCCAGGAATGGGCAGGTAGCGGGGTCCAGGGCGTGGTGTTGACAATAGAAGGGCCAGAGTTGAGATATGACATGATCCCACCCCCAGGGACAAAATTACGGCACGCAGTATTATTATAATAAATTGGCGTAGTTGCCTGGCAAGTAAATTTCGGCGGTTTGGCGTAGTGGGACAGACCCCTTATAGTTGAAGCATGGCCAAGAAGAAAAAGAAAAAAGCCGCCTCCCCTGCCCAGCCCCCCAAGGACAAGGCCTTTAACGCGCCCTTTGCCGCCCTGGGCAAGGAGCTGAAAAAGGCCGCCAAGCCCCAGGCCGAGGCGGCCGCTCCCGCCGCGCCCAAGAAAAGCGAGGACGCCCCGGAGGACGAGCAAGCCCTGTTCGCCAAGGCCATGTCCCAGGTGGAGCGCCTGCCCGGCGACCAGCGGCCCACGGCCAAGACCCCTCCCCCCAACCCGGCCAAGATCGCCGAGGCGGTGGACGAGGAGCTGGAGGTCATGGCCCACCTGGCCGAGCTGATCAGTGGCACGGCTGATTTCGACCTGCGCATGAGCGACGAGTATCTCAGCGGCCAGGCCCGGGGAGTGGGGCCTGAGCTGATGGAGCGCCTGGCCCAGGGGGCCTTTCCCATCCAGGACCATCTGGACCTGCATGGCCTGAGCCTCAGCGACGCCCAGGGCGAGGTGGCCGACTTTGTGGACAGCGCCGTGGCCCGGGGTTTGCGTCACGTCTTGCTGGTGCACGGCCGGGGCAAGGGCTCACCCGGCGGGGTGCCGGTGCTCAAGCAGGGCTTGGCCGCCTGGCTGGAGCACAAGCGCTTCGCCCGCAAGGTGCTGGCTTTTTGCACGGCTAGGGCGATAGACGGCGGGGCGGGCGCCATGTATTTGTTGTTGCGCAAGTGGTCAGGTCCCAAGGGACGCAAGTGGTAGGCGGCGGCTTCGCCACGCGGCGCTATGCTGCGTTGTCGGCATGGCTTAGACCTCGGCGTATGTACCAATACGCCTGCGGTCTGCGCTTGCCGCCGCCT
>JAHLLJ010000333.1 GCA_020444205.1 Deltaproteobacteria bacterium
GCACCGAACAGGAACAAAACCTAACAAAAGACGCAATCACAATCAATCTTAATAATTTATGGACGTCGCAAACACTGCATTTGGGTTATTGGGCGAAAGACCTTCCCCATCGCCCAAAGCCAACGCTGAAAATGTCTTTCAAGGTACCAGGAGTTTTCCTGGTTGAGACAATCCGTATTACGGCTCCGTATTTTCTTGACCTGCAATCCTATTTTTTCTATTGTCCACTCTTTAAAAACGTGCCTTTCTGACCTTAAACCCCGACAATCGGGTTAGTGCAATTCACAAAATTTCGGGAACCGTTGACGGTGAAGACAGCGCCATGAAAAGACTATTCAAAAATGCAAGAATCATTGACGGTCGAGGTGAACTCTTTGAAAAAGGGTGGCTTTTAACGGTAGACGACAAGATCGCCGCCATGGGCGGGACCGACCCGATCCCTGAGGATATGTCCCAGGGGTTGTTTCCACAGGACATTTTGGATTTGGCCGGCAAAACGATTCTTCCGGGCCTTATCGATTGTCATGTTCATTTGGCGCTGGATGCCTCTCCGGACCCTATTATCGCACTGACCCGAATGACCGACGCAACGGCCGCCCTTCACATGGCCGAAAATGCAAAGCGAACGCTCCGGGCCGGGATTACGACGATTCGAGATATGGGGTCAAGGAATTTCATAGACCTGAGCGTCAGAGACGCCGTCCGAACCGGACTCATTGACGGTCCCCGAATGCTTTGCGCCGGACAGATGATCTGCATCACCGGCGGACATGGCTGGCAGATGGGATGCCAGGCGGATGGTCCTGTGGAGATTCGAAAAGCGGTTCGCAAACAGATCATGGCAGGCGTCGACCAGGTAAAATTCATGGCCACGGGAGGCGTACTGACCAAAGGAGGAAGACCGGGCGTGCCCCAGCTCGACCCGGAAGAGCTGAAAGCGGGTGTCGACGAGGCCCATAAGATCCCCCTCAAGACCTGCGCGCACTCCCAAAGCCTAGAAGGCACGCGTATTTCGGTGGCGGCCGGCATAGACTCGGTCGAACACGGTGTTTCACTGGATGATGGCGTGATTGAGGAGATGCTCAAAAGAGAGGTTTTCCTTGTGCCGACCTTGAGTGCCCCCTTCAACATCATGGCACAGGGCGTTCAGGCCGGCATTCCGGTAGAATACGTGGAAAAGACCAGACAGGTGAATGATGCCCATGTCGAAGCCCTCAACCGGGCGCGAAAAGCCGGTGTCAGGATCGCCGCGGGCACGGACGCGGGTACGCCCTTCAACCTCCACGGACAGAATGCCAATGAACTGGTCCTTTTGGTGGAAAACGGATTTTCAGCCGCTGAGGCCTTGGCCTGCGCCACCTCCCGGGCTGCGGAACTGCTGGACCTTGAGGATATCCTGGGAAGCATTTCACCCGGAAAACAGGCAGACTTTCTTATTGTGGACGGGAATCCTCTGGCCGATATTCGAATTTTGACGGATCAAAACAGGATTTGGAACGTTTTCAAAGGAGGGGTGGAATCATGAATACTATTCTAACACAGAAGGGGGAACTCATGAAAAAATATGGTTTGTTGCTTTTGTTGGTGATGTTGCTTGCAGGTCTCGTTGAGAGTCCGGCAATGGCCAAGGTTTACAAGTTTCGTTTTGCCCAGATCACGCCGGCCACCCACCCGTACTATTCCCAAATCAGTCTTCCCTGGGCTGAAGAGATCATGAAGCGCAGCAACGGACAGGTTGAGATCACCTTGTACCCGGCCGGGACCCTGGTGGCGGGGAATGTCATGTACAGCAGCATTGTGGACGGAATTACCGACATCGGGACCAGCTCTTTCGGATGGGAAAGAGGCCGGCATCCGGTTATGGATGCCCTGGTGTATACCCCGGGATTTCCTTCCGCCAAGGTAGCCTGCCGCGTTACCAATGAGGCGGTAAGAAAGTTCAATCTCAAAGAGCTCTCCGACACCCATTTGCTTTTTGTGCACACCTGCGCCCCCATGCATTTGTGGTCCAAGAGTCCCATTCGGAACCTCGAGGACCTTCAGGGCGTCGAGATCCGGGCGGCCGGAGCCACGGGAAAGCTCGTCAAAGATCTGGGCGGCGTGCCGGTCAGCGCGCCCCAGAGCCAGGTTTATGAAATGCTGTCCAAAGGGATCGTCAAGGGATCCATCAGTTCCCTGGATGTGTTGAAAGGATTCCGTCAGGCAGAGGTGGTGAAGAGCGTTACACTGGCCTATTTTCATGTGGCGCCCTTTTTTGTGTCCATGAATCTTGACAAATGGAACTCGCTCCCGCCCGATATCCAGAAGGTGTTCGAGGAAGTCAGCAACGAATATATCGATATCGCCGGCGATGTCTGGGACAAGGCATCGGAGGCCGGTCTGCAGTATGCCAAGGACGAAGGGCTTGAGATTATCGTGCTTCCTCCCGAGGAGCTTGCCAGATGGCATGCGGCCTACAAACCCCTGCGCGCGGAGTATATCAAGGAAATGGAAAGCAAGGGATTGCCCGGCAAGGCGTTCCTGGAGGAAATCGACACGCTCAACAAGAAATATCAATAGACCTGGTTTATCCGTGGCGGAATCGAACGGCATTCGGTCGATTCCG
>JAHLLJ010000332.1 GCA_020444205.1 Deltaproteobacteria bacterium
GATCAGGCTGCCTAGAAAAATCTTGCCTCCGGGCCGGGCCTCGTGTTTTGTTGGCCAAAGCAGGCAGCACGGAGGCCCCATGAGCATCAACAGCCTTTTGGAATATGGCCGCTGGATCGGGGCGGGCGTGGGCATATTCTGGGCCAACTACCTGGGGGGCAGCCCCCAGGAGCAGTTCAGCATCATCACCGCCTGGACCGTTCTCTCCATAGCCGGGCTCACGGGCATGGAAAGCCTGGTTTTCAGCGAGTCCGCCTCTAAAGTATCGGGCTATGGCACCGGAGGGGCCTACCAGCGCCAGTCCGGGCTGAACAACTTGGCTCTGGCCCTGGCCTGCATCGTTTCCTACGCCCTGGGCTGGGGCACCATGGCCCAGGCCGCCCTGATGAGCGTGCTGCTCATCTTCCTGATCCTCTCGGCGGCCAACCACTTTTACAGCGCTTTCAAGGAAGGCAACCGCAACCGCCGCAACCTGCTGCGCCCCTTGCTAACCGCCATGCTGGTGGGGGTGATTGTTCCTTATATGATGGCGGCTCTGGCCGCCTGACGCGGGCCGCCCCTTCCTGGTAATCTGGTTTTTAGAAGCCAAACCGGGAGGCGAGCGGTGCCCAGCCATATGCCGGGAAAGCCCAGAATGCCCTGGCGCGGCGCGGCCGCCCAACTCCGTGCTTGGCGCTGGGCCAACCTCCGCCATGCCTGGGGCATCGGGGCCGCCGAGTTTGCCTCCGTGCCTCCACCGCCAAGCCTCGGCCCGGCCGAGCGGGAACTGAGCCTGGAGACGGCCCTGCTCTGCTATGGGTTTGGCCCCGGCCCGGGGGCCGCGGACGCGGCCCTCTCGGGACTCCGGGCTTGGGAGCGGGCTCTGGCCCGTTGGCGCTGGGAAACCTGGCAATGCCGATACGTGGACTTGGCCGACCCAAAGCGCATACGGCTGCGCCCAGGTGCGCCGCCCCGGCCAAGGGGTTTTTATTGGGTCTTGTTTCGGCCTGGGGGCGATCTGGCCGACACCCCGGTGGAGCGGCTGCTACGCGGTGGCCTGCCTCCCGGACTTACCGGGTCCGGCCCCGAAGCCTTGCAGATGGTGGCCGTCACCCATCCCCACCTGGCCCGGATCATGGAGCAAGGGCGGCTTAATTTCATGGCCCTGGCCGACTACGAGGTGGCCCCCTATGGTTTCGGGGATTTCTGCGAGGCTCCCCAGCTTTTTTGCAACCAGGGCACGCTGGGGCTGGGGGTGGGCAATGTGGCCGGAGTCTACCCCCGCTTCGGCATACCTTTGGTCCATATCGTCGCCCCGCCTCCGCCGCCCGTCGTTTCCCAAACGACTTATTGATTTTGTCCGGGAACAAGTAAATACCCAATAGTTATTACCTATTTGACTCTCGCTCCCCCTCCGGCTAGTTTCCAAGAATTGGTAATTAAGCGAGGCAACCAGGCATGGAGTTGTTTCTGGGATTCACCTGAGCCTCGTCCCGGAGGTGTGTCCGGGGCAAGCGGGCAGGTGGGCTCGAGAACAGGTTCCATGTATAAGGTGTCGGAATAACGCTTAATATAACCCGGCGCCAACCTCCAGCCCCCAGGCCGCCGCCCTTGGACGGACCACCCATCCGGGCCGGGCACCTGGGGAGGATGGTTATGTCCGAGGAATTTGAACCCAAGATTCTGGCCTATTGCTGCCAGTGGTGCTCCTATGCCGCCGCCGACCTGGCGGGGAGCATGCGCCTGCAGTACCCGTCCAACGTGCGCATCATCCGGGTGCCCTGCACCGGCCGGGTGGACATGCTCTACATGCTGCGGGCCATCGAGGACGGGGCCGACGGGGTGTTCCTCTCCGGCTGCCTGCTGGACGATTGCCACTATGTAAACGGCAACTACAAGGCGGTAAAGAGGGTGGAAAAGGTCAAGGGCATGCTGGAGTCCCTGGGCATAGAGCCCGAGCGGGTGGAGATGTACTTCAACTCCTCGGCCATGGGCCCCCAGTTCGCCCAAACCTGCATCGACTTTACCGAGCGAATCCGCGAGCTGGGGCCGCTGTATCCCCAGCCTCAAAAGGCCGCCGCCGGCGCCTAGCGCCGCCGGCTGTGGATAATTCGGGCCGGGCCCTTGGGCGGCCGGCCAAAAAAACATCGGTCCGGGTTCGCCCCGGCCCCCAGACGGTAGGTGATACGTGTCTGAACTTATTCGACCCCAAAAGCTGCCCGATGAGGTCCTGGAAAAACTAAACGGGGCCAACCTAAACCTTTGCCTGACCTGCGGCACCTGCTCCGGGGGCTGCCCCATCACCGGCAACCCTGCCGAGGACATGCAGGGTTGGGACACCCGCAAGGTCATCCGCATGCTGGCCCTGGGCATGGTCGACGAGGTGGTCAACAGCCGCTTCCCCTGGCTGTGCACCGGCTGCGGCCGTTGTGCCGCCGCCTGTCCCATGGGCTTGGACATGCCGGCCATCTTCGGCTACATGAAGAGCCTGCGCCCCCGCGACGAGGTGCCGGGCATTCTGCACAAGGGCGTGGAGAACGTGCTCAACACCGGCAACAACATGGCCATCCCCCGCGATGACTATCTTTTCACCATGGCCGAC
>JAHLLJ010000323.1 GCA_020444205.1 Deltaproteobacteria bacterium
CAAAAATGCTATGGCGTCCCCAACGGGATTTGAACCCGTGTCGCTGGCGTGAAAGGCCAGTGTCCTGCTTAAAAGGCAGATACTCTACCAACTGAGTTAACGGCCCGTTTTTACAGAGATTGGATTTTTACCACGTGGGGGGTGGGGTGTCAAGGAGCGCCGCGATCACCCTACTCCCCACAGGATGCTTGTATCAAGGTCCGTTTCCGGTTAAATTCAACTATAGCTTAAGACAGCGGTAATACCGCAAATTTTCTCGTGGCTGTCAAAGATGAGGTGCCATGTCTCAACCTACTCCCGGCCTTAGCGGCCAAAGCAGCAAGCTTGTGGAAACCGCCGACCTGGCCAGTGCCTACGGCAACCCTGGAGCGGATGTCCTTTCCTCCATGACCCTGATGACCCTGTTGGAAGGCTCATGCCTGGCGGCCCTGGAGGGGCACCTGGACCAAGGACAAATGACCGTGGGCGCGCGCATGGAGATGGACCACATGGCTCCCACTCCGCCAGGCCTCACGGTCACAGCCACGGCCGAGCTCAGTGAAGTAAAGGGGCCCAAGCTGGTGTTTAGCGTAAGCGCCCACGACGGGGTGGAGCAAGTGGCCAAGGCGGTGCACGTGCGTTACGTGGTGGACAAGGACCGCTTCTTCAAGGGAGTGGAACAAAAGGTGGCAAAAAGGAGCTGAGCATGACCCCCAAGAAAAAGGCGGCGGACACCAAGGCGGCCAAAGCGCCCGAGCAGCCGGAGCAGCACAAGGTCAGCTTCTATCCCGCCTGGTGCAAGCGTTGCGGCAATTGTTCTTCCTTTTGCCCGCGCAACGCCTTGGACACCGATGAGTGGGGCTATCCCTTCCTGGCCCGGCCGGACCGCTGCACCAGCTGCGGCCTGTGCGAGATGCTTTGCCCGGACTTTGCCATAAGCCTGGGAGAGCCCGAGCCCGGGGCCACGGTATCTCCGGGACAGCGCTGTCAGCGCCCGGCCCAACCGCCCAGCAGCAGCCCCGAGCGCCTGGCCCCGGTGCCCACGGAGGACAAATAGCCCACGACAAAGATCACCGGACCAAAGGGGAAGGCCCCGCGGCCTGAGTTGGGGCCGCTTGCCGCCCTGGCGCGAAATCCCCGTTGACCCCGCTTGTTACTCCTGGTACATAATCAGCACCACTGAAAAAATCGGCTTTTGCCACAAACCGGCCCGGCCATTCTCGGCCGGGTTTTGGCGAGGAAAACCATGAGCGACGATCGCCCCAAGCTGCAGCTTGATGACGACTTTACTTTTGCCTGTCACAAGGACCTGGAGTGCTATACCTCCTGCTGTGGCGACGTGAACATAATGCTTACGCCTTATGACGTGCTGCGCATGAAAAAAGCCCTGGGGCTCACTTCCAGCGAATTCCTGGAAAAATACACCCACTTGGTGCAGGTGCCGGGCAAGGCGGTGCCCTTGGTTCAGTTCCGTATGAACGAGGAAAACAACAACCGCTGTCATTTCGTGGGCCCCAATGGGTGCGCCATCTATGCCCACCGGCCCTGGGCCTGCCGCATGTTCCCCCTGGACGAGCACGCCGAGGGCGGCTTCCAGGTGGCGGTCTCCTCCCAACGCTGTCACGGCTTGGCCAAGGGCGACCCCTGGAAGGTGCGCGATTGGCTAAAGGACCAGGGAGCCACCCAGTCCAAGGAGATGGACGGCTCTTACGAGTCCCTGGTGAGTCACGAGTGGATCAGCAAGCTGGGCGAGCTGGACAACCCCAAGGTCCAGCAGATGATCATCCTGGCCCTGTACGACCTGGACCGCTTCCGTGAGTTTATCCTGGGCTCCTCGTTCCTGGATCGTTTCGACCTGGAAGAGGACACCATCTTCGCGGCCAAGACCGACGATGTGGCCCTGTTGGACCTGGGCTATGCCTGGGTGCGTTTCGGGCTGTTCGGCCAGAAGACCCTCAAGCTCAAAGAGCAGCCCGAGGAAGGCAAGTAGTGCTGCCCGACGGAGAGGACCAGCGCTTCCAGGAGTTGGGGCCAGAGGGCTTCACCTTTGCCTGTCATCCCGAGGTGCCCTGTTTCAACCAGTGCTGCCGCCGCCTCAATCTGGTGCTAACGCCATATGACGTGCTGCGCCTGAAAAACCACCTGGGCATGAGCTCCGAGGAGTTCATCGAGCGCCACAGCGTGGTGGAAAGCGGGCAGAACGGCTGGCCCTTGCCCCGCCTGGCCATGGCCGACAATGAAGAAAAAACCTGCCCCTTCCTCTCGCCGGAAGGCTGCACCGTATACCCGGACCGCCCAGGCGCCTGCCGCACCTACCCCCTGGGCCGGGCCACCAAGGGCGGCGAGTCCGGCGGCCCCCAAGAGGAGAGCTGGTTCCTGGTCAAGGAGCCTCACTGCCGGGGATTCGAGGAAGGCCGCCACTGGACTCCCCAGGAGTGGACCAAGGATCAGGGCCTGGACGCCTACAATGCCTCCAACGACCTGTTTTTGCCCCTGGTCACCCGCCAGGCCCCGGCGGCCAACGCGGACGAGGCCCAGAAGAAGATGCAGATGTTCTTCATGGCCTGCTACAACCTGGACCAGTTCAAGCAG
>JAHLLJ010000026.1 GCA_020444205.1 Deltaproteobacteria bacterium
GGCAAATATCGGCAATGCCTCCGTTGGTGACAAACACCTTGTTGGCGTTGACCAACCAAGATTCGCCATCAGCCATGGCGGTGGAGATGATGCCGCCGGCGTCCGAGCCGGCATTCGGTTCCGTCAAGCAGAAGGCGCCGATCTTTTCACCTTTTGCCAAAGCCGGCACCCAGCGTTGGTGCTGCTCGGGGGATCCGAAGGCGACTATGGGATACAAGGCGACACTGTTGTGAACGCTCAGGCACAACCCGATGGCTGCGCTGACACGTGAAACCTCTTCGATAGTAATGACATAGCTGATAGTATCCAGCCCGGCACCGCCCAAATCCCGGGGGGCCTGAATGCCAAAATACCCCAAAGGCCCCATTTTCTCGGCCACTTCCCAAGGAAAACGCGCCTCCTGATCGATTTGAGCGGCTATGGGACGCAGTTCTTTTTCACAAAAATCGCGGACACTGCGGCGCACTATGCGATGTTTATCGGTCAAAAATGGATTTTGCATGCAACACACCTATGCATAGGACCTAAAAACAGATGCGAACTCGAGAGAATAAGGCATTACGCTTAGCACAGAGATAAACCAGATTGCCAGGAAACGGTCAAGCAATTCCAATCCGGCCTACCAAGCAACGATACTGAAACATATCAGCGAGCCATCCAACAACGGAAAAGAACCGCCCGCTTATCCTGATCCAGTATTCGCTGACAAGCTTACAAATGCTCATTTGAATTCCATACGATTATGCAGAGCGCAGATAGTCGGCTACAGGTTTGCCTCTGGCTCACTCGGTAAAAATAAACCAAGGATTTGCCAGCTAATTTCGTGGGAGCCACGAGGACAGCACACCTTGCTTAGCATTATGTAACGTCTCGCCCTGCCTTTGATTTTTTACCTTGCTTTGCCTACCTTGACAATCTTGTACCACGGCTTTTGATCTGAGTTGATAATCCCCTAAGCTTGCCGGGCGTTACAGCTCCCCCCGGCTTTGAACTGAAGAGTAAAAGCCCTCCAAAGACGGGTTTCCCCCGACCAGCCGCTTGCGCCGGGCCTGCCGCTTATACGACAATGTGAACCATGCTTCATCCAACCTGAGCAAGCTTCGCGCAAAAGTAGAAGAGCCGCTTCGCCCGGCTCAAGGAGACCATCGGCCTCCGGCCGCTACTGCGAGGAACCCATGCCTGCAAGCAGCAGTTCCCCTTCCCGGGTGGTGATCATCGACGGCAAACGCACGCCTTTTTTGCGGTCCGGCACCCAGTTCTCAGAACTCATGGCTTATGACCTGGGGCGCATGGCGGTGGCCGGGCTGATGCACCACACCCGCCTGGACCCGTCTGTGGTGGATCTATTGATCATGGGCAACGTGATCCAGGAGGTGAAGACCAGCAACCTGGGCCGCGAGGTGGCCCTGGGTGCGGGTCTGGACCGGTCGGTGCCCGCCTTCACCGTGACCATGGCCTGCGTCTCATCTCTGCAAAGCTTTCTCTCCTGCGCGCAGGCCATTCAGGCCGGGCAGGCCGAGGTGGCGATCGCCGCCGGGGCCGAGCTTTTGTCCGACGTGCCCATCCGGGTAAGCCGTGCCATGCGCAAGAGGCTCATCGCCGCCCAGAAGGTCAAGGGTCCCCTTGGCTACTTCAGCCTCCTGGGCGGACTGAGCCTAAAAGACCTGGCCCCCGAGGCCCCGGCCATCGCCGAGTTCTCAACCGGTGAGGTGATGGGCCAGAACTGTGAGCGTTTGGTCAAGCGCTTGGGTATCAGCCGTAAGGAGCAGGACGAGTACGCGCTCATGAGCCACCAGCGCGCGGCATGGGCCACGGAGCAAGGGCTCCTGACCCCCCAGATCCAAGCGTCCTACGTGCCGCCCTTTGACGAGCTGATTTCCGCGGACAACGGGTTCCACGCGGGCACCAGCCTGGAGAAGCTGGGGCGCCTCAGGCCCGCTTTTGACAAGCGCTTCGGCACGGTGACTGCGGGCAACAGCTCCTTCCTCACCGACGGGGCGGGCGCGGTGCTCCTGGCCAGCGAGGCAGCGGCTCAGCGCCTGGGCCTGGTTCCCCTGGCCTATTTGAGGGGCGTTTCCGTGGCCGCGCTGGACCCCTTGGAGGAACTCCTGCTGGGACCGGCCCTGACCATCCCCCGCGTACTGGCGCAGGCCGGGCTGGAATTGGCTCAGGTGGAGGTGTTGGAGTTGCATGAAGCCTTTGCCGGACAGGTGCTCAGCGTGCTCAAGCTACTTAACGACGAAACCTGGTGCCGCCAGCGCCTGGACCGCCAGGAGCCCTTGGGTGAGGTGGACCTGGGGCGGCTCAATGCATGGGGCGGTTCGTTGTCGGTGGGCCACCCCTTCGGGGCCACCGGCGCGCGCCTGATAACCACCTGCTGCCACCGCATGGCCCAAGACAAGGCACAGTACGGCCTGGTGGCGGCTTGCGCCGCCGGAGCGCTGGGCATCGGCATGCTGCTGGAGGCGGTGTCATGAGCAACTCTGGCGGGGAGAGGCCCATGGAAGCCATCCGCATCGAAAAGAGGCCCGATGGAGTGGCCATGGTGGTTTTGGACCACCCCACAAAGCCTGTGAACACCCTGTCGGTAGGTTTGGTGGAGGAGGTTGGGCACAAGATGACCGGGCTGCTGCAAGACCCGGCGGTCAAGGCGGTGGTCCTGGTCTCGGCCAAAAAGGACACCTTTATCGCCGGAGCGGATCTGGACATTTTGCAGCAGGCCACCACCGCAGATGAGGTGAGCCGCCTGTCACGGGAGGGCAACGCACTGCTTTCGGCCATAGCGGCCAGCCCCAAACCGGTGGTGGCCGCGGTGCACGGCGCGGCCCTGGGCGGCGGCCTGGAGGTGGCCCTGGCCTGCTCCTACATCCTGGCTTCAGACGACCCGGTTACGGTGCTGGGCCAGGCCGAGGTGATGCTGGGGCTCTTGCCGGCCGGCGGCGGCACCCAACGGCTCATCAAGCGCACCGGGCTAATCGCCGGTCTGCCCCTATTGCTCACCGGCCGGCGGGTGCGGGCCAAGAAGGCCTATCGCCTGGGCCTGGTAGATGCCCTTACCACACCGGGAGGCATTGCCGAAACCGGGGCGCGAGCGGCCCTGGCCCTGGCCGATGGCAGCCTCAAACGGCGCAAGCGCAAGAAGCGCCTCATGGAGAAGCTTACCGCCCTGCCGCCGATGCGTGACCAGGTGATCAAAAAGGCCCGCCAGGCGGTGATGGCCAAGACCCGGGGCAGCTACCCCGCCCCGCCAGCCATCCTGGACTGCGTGGAGACAGGCATCAAAAAGGGCATGGCCGCCGGCCTGGCCCTGGAGAGCCATTACTTCGGCGAGTTGGCCATGAGCCAGGCCAGCCGCTCGTTGGTGTGGCTCTTCCACGCCACCACCGGGCTCAAAAAGCAAAAGGTGGCCGAACGGCCCATCAAGGTGAACCGGCTGGGCGTCGTGGGCGGCGGCTTCATGGGCGCGGGCATCGCCTCGGTCTCCTTGGGGCTTTGCCCGGTCACGGTGCGCGACTTGGACCCCAGGGCTCTGGCCGGCTGCGCCAAGGAAGTGGAGGGCGGGCTGGCCAAGCTTTTACGCTCAGAGGCCATCCGACCCCTGGAGCGCGACCGCCGTCGCTCCAACTTGCAGCTTAGCACCGAAGCTGGCGCCCTGGCCGGCTGCGAGCTTATCATCGAGGCGGTATTCGAAAAGCTCGATCTAAAACAAAAGGTGCTGGCTCAGTGCGAAGAGTTGGCTGACGAGCGGATGGTTTTCGCCTCCAACACCTCGGCCCTGCCCATCGGGGACATAGCCGCCCAAGCCAAGCATCCCGAGCGGGTGGTGGGCATGCACTATTTCTCGCCGGTGCCCAAGATGCCTCTGCTGGAAATCATTGTGCCCGACGGCTGCGCCCCTTGGGCGGTGGCCACCGCCTTGAGGTTCGGCCAAAAGCAGGGCAAGACGGTTATCCTGGTAAAGGACCGCCCCGGATTTTACACAAGCCGTATCCTGGGCGCGCTCTTGAACGAAGCCATGATCCTGGTTCAGCAGGGGGCGCGCATCGAGGATCTGGACCGGGCCAGCAAGGACTTCGGCTTCCCGGTTGGGCCCATGGCCCTACTAGACGAGGTGGGCTTAGAGGTGGTGGCTCACGTCTCGCGGGACTTGGCCAAAGCCTTCGCCGCTTATGGGGTTACGGCCAACCCCGGCCTGCTGGCCATGACCGAGCAGGGCTATCAGGGCCGCAAGAACAACAAGGGCTTTTACGTGTACCCTCCCCCCAGGTCCAAAGCCAAGAAGAAGCCCAATGAGGCGGTCTACGCCTTTTTCGGGGGAGGCGATCGCCGCAATATCGACCGAGGCCAATTGGCTCGCCGCCTAGGCTTGGCCATGGTCAACGAGGCGGGGCGCTGTCTGGACGAAGGCGTAATCGACTCGCCGCTCACCGGTGACGTGGGCGCGGTGTTGGGCCTGGGCTTTCCACCCTTCACCGGCGGCCCCTTCCACTACTTGGATGCCCAAGGCACGGGAAAGGTGCTGGGCTGGCTGGAAGAGCTGGCCACAACCCAGGGCAGGCGCTTCGCCCCGGCCCAGTCCATCGCCGAGGCGGCCGCAACCGGCAGCAAATTCTTCCCCTCTACCTAGGAGAACGCCTTGCCTTCTATCTATTTCTCGCCCGACCACGACGAGTTTCGCCGTCAGGTGCGCCGCTTCATGGAGCAGGAGATCGCCCCCCAGGCCGACGAATGGGAGGAGACCATGGTCATCCCCCGTGAAGCCTTTGCGGCCTTAGGCCGCCTGGGCTTTTTGGGCATCACCTTCCCGGAGGAGTACGGGGGCAGCGGGGCGGACCTTATGTTCGCGGTGATCTTCCTGGAGGAGCTGACCCGCTCACGCCTGGGCGGCTTCTGCGCGTCGGTGAGCGTGCAGCAGTTCATGGCCACCCAGCACATCTTCCGCTTCGGCAGCGAGGAGCTCAAGCGCGCCTACCTCATGCCTTCAATCGTTGGGGACAAGGTGGGCGCCCTGGCCATAACCGAGCCGGACACGGGCAGCGACGTGGCCGCCATCCGCACCAAGGCGGTGCGCGAAGGTAGCGACTGGGTCATCGACGGGGCAAAGACCTTCATCACCAACGGGGCCTTGGGAGACTTCTACACCCTGGCGGTTAAGACCGACCCCACGGCAGGCGCGGGAGGGGTAAGCCTCATCGTGGTTGACCGCGAAGCCCCGGGGGTGAGCGCCAGCCGCCTGAAGAAACTGGGCTGGCACTGCTCGGACACCGCGGAAATCAGCTTCCAGGGGGTGCGGGTGCCTGCCGAGCGTCTGGTGGGCAAGGTGAATATGGGGTTCTATTACTTGATGGAGGCCTTCCCTCTGGAGCGGCTCTGCGGCGCGGCCATCAGTGTGGGCTCGGCCGAGCTGTGCCTGCAGGAGGCCCTGGCCTATATGAAACAGCGCACCACTTTCGGCCGCCCCCTGACCAAATACCAGGCCCTTACCCACCGGCTGGCCGACCTGTCCTCCGAACTGGAGGCCACGCGCCAGTTGGTCTACCACGCGGCTTGGCTCATGGAAAATGGTTACCCCCACGAGCGCGAGTGCACCATGGCCAAGCTGGTGGGAAGCGAGCTCAATCAGCGGATGGCCGACGCCTGCCTGCAGTGCCTGGGCGGATACGGCTTCATGGAAGAGTACCCCATGGCCCGCTTTTTCCGGGACGCCCGGGCGGGCACCATCGTGGCCGGCACCAGCGAGATCATGCGCGAGATTCTGGCCCGGCTCATGACCGGCGGCGCCCCCCCCGAGCGGGGCGGGGCGCAGGGTAAAGCTAAAGGCCCTGACCTAACCGCGCTGTTCAACAGCCTGCCCGGCCGCCTGCGCGCAGACAAGGCCGATTGGCAGGGCGTGTTCCACTTCGAGCTGGCCGGGGGCGAGCCTGAGAAATGGACCGTGGAGATCGCCGGCGGCATCTGCCGAGTGGAACCCGGTTTTAAGGGGCAAGCCGATTGCCTGGTGCGGATGGATGCAGCTACCTACGCGGGCATCGAGCAGGGCTCGCTGGACCCTCAAACAGCTTTTATGGGAGGTAAGATCAAGGTCAGCGACTTGGGGGCCATGCTCAAATACCTGGCTGCCTTCCGGCCCCTTGTTTCCTAAGTCTCGGGCTTTTTCGCGTGGAGGGCCCGGTCACCTACACTTCGTAACCAGGTCCGAATTTTGAGTGTGGATTCTGGACTGACGTTCTCCCGCCAATTAGGTTCAATTATAGGTTTAGGATTTGGCAGAATCTAAGGTATGGGCCCTGGCGAGCTCAGGCGCCTAAAGCAGCTTAAGGATCGGGGAAATCGCCGCGAAGAGGGTGCGCTAAGGTTACAAGCGCAATCTTAGGTTGGCCTTTCTGAAAAACGGGAGGGAGACCTGCCGAAGGGCCGAAACGAGCCATTAAATTTATCCCAGCAATTTATAGATGTTTCTTTCTTTACCCCTCACCAATGGGGCATAATTTGACATTACTAACTCGTTCGGTTCCTTTTCGGGGCCCTTTGGAGGAGCCATGCTGGCCAAAGGACAGACCTACGAGGAAGCTTTCGGTTCGTACCAGTGGCAAATACCCGCCTCCTTCAATATGGGGGTTGATGTTTGCGACAAATGGGCTGGCCAGCGTTATCGCCTGGCCCTGATCTGCGAGAACGAGACCGGGCAGGTGGAGAAATACACCTTTTGGGACCTCATGCGCCTGTCCAACCGCCTGGCTAATCTCCTGCAGGCGCAGGGCATCCAGCGCGGCGATCGGGTGGGGATAATGCTGCCCCAGTGCGTGGAAGCCGGCTTGGCCCACGTGGCCATCTACAAGCTGGGGGCCTTGGCGGTGCCGTTGTTCGCGCTTTTCGGGCCCGAGGCCCTGGAATACCGCCTGGGCAACAGCGGAGCCAAGGCCATCATCACCGACGAGGCCAACCTGCCCAAGGTGATGGAGGTAAAAAAAGAGCTGCCGGATTTGGCCACCGTGGTGCAGGCACGGGGCAAGGTCCCTGCCGGGGTAGTTGATTTTTGGGCAGCCCTGGAGCAGGCTTCGCCCAGCTTCACCCCGGTAAATACCGCCGCCGAGGACCCGGCCCTGCTCATCTATACCTCCGGCACCACCGGTCCGCCCAAGGGGGCCCTACACGCCCACCGCACCCTGCTGGGTCACCTGCCCGGCATTCAACTGCCCCATGACTTTTTCCCTTTGGAAGACGATCTGTTTTGGACTCCAGCGGATTGGGCCTGGGCCGGGGGCCTGCTGGACGCTCTGTTGCCTTCCTGGCATTACGGCATCCCGGTGCTGGCCCACCGGGCGCGCAAGTTCGACCCGGAGCAGGCCTTTCATTTGCTGGCCAAGTACGGGGTGCGCAATGCCTTCATGCCCCCAACCGCCCTGAAGATGATGCGTCAGGTGCCCCGGCCTTGGGAGCGCCACGACTACGCCATGCGCACCATCGGCAGCGGCGGGGAAACCCTGGGCGAGGAGCTCCTTGATTGGGGCCGGGAGGTGTTGAAGCTGACCATCAACGAGTTCTACGGCATGACCGAATGCAATTTGGTGCTGTGCAACTGCGACGAGTTGATGGAGGTGAGGCCGGGCTCCATGGGGCGGCCGGTGCCTGGGCATCGGGTTGAGGTGGTGGACGAGGCGGGCCGGCCGCTTCCCGCCGGCGAGGTGGGCGAGGTGGCCTGCGCCAGGCCGGACCCGGTGATGTTTTTGGAGTACTGGAAAAATCCCCAGGCCACCAAGGACAAGTTCATCGGCGACTGGTGCCTGTTCGGCGACTTGGCCAAAAAAGACGAAGACGGCTACTTCTGGTTCGTGGGGCGCAAGGACGATTTGATCACCAGCTCCGGCTACCGCATTGGGCCCTCGGAGATAGAGGACTGCCTGATCAAGCACCCCAAGGTTTCCCTGGCCGCAGTAATCGGCGCCCCGGACCCGGTGCGCGGCGAGGTGGTAAAGGCCTTCATCGTGCCCAAAGCCGGGGTGGTGGGGGACCAAACCCTGGAGCGGGAAGTGCAGGAGTTCGTGAAAATCCGCCTGGCGGCCCACGAGTATCCCCGGCGCATCGAGTTCATGGACGAGTTGCCCATGACCGCCACCGGCAAGATAAAGCGCAACGAGCTGCGCCAGCGGGAACTGGAGCAGCAGGGCAAATAGACGCCAAGGCTCAGACGCTAGACCATCAGGTAGTCGCGCTTGACCTCTTCGTTGGCTTCCAGCTCCCCCATGCTGCCCTGGTAGCGGATGCGCCCCCGGTCGATAACATAGGCCCGTTGGGCCACCGCCAGGGCGAAAGCCAGGTTCTGCTCGGAGAATAGGATGGTCTGCCCCAGGCTCCTGAGCGAGTTGATGCGGGCGGCGAACTCCTTGACCACCAAGGGGGCCAAGCCTTCCACCGGCTCATCCAAAAGGATCAGCTCGGGGTTGCCCATCAGGGTGCGGCCCACGGTTAGCATCTGCTGCTCGCCGCCGCTCAGGTAGCCGCCCAGGTTGCGGTCCAGCTTCTCGAGCGAGGGGAAAAGCTCGTAGACCCTATCCACGCTCCAAGGCTCGCCCTCATAGTTTTTGGGCACCTTGACCGCCAGCTCCAGGTTCTCGCGCACCGTCAGGTCGGGGAACACCAGGCGGTTGTCGGGCACGTAGCCCATGCCCAAGCGGGCCACGGCGTAGGGCGGGCGGCCCTTTATCTCCTGGCCATGGAACTTGACACTTCCGCTTTTGCAGGGGGTGAGCCCCATGATGGTGCGCAGGGTGGTGGTTTTGCCCGCCCCGTTGCGGCCCAATAGGCAAACGATTTCGCCACGGTCTACGGCCAGGGTCACATCGAAGAGGATGTGGCTGGTGCCGTAGAAGGTGTGAACCTTGTCAACTTCCAGAATCACACCTCTTCTCCCAGATATACTAGTTGAACCTCTTCATCGGCGCGTACGTCCTGGGGCGTGCCATCGGCGATCAGAGTGCCCTGATGCAGAACGGTCAGGCGCCTGGCATAACCGAAAACTACTGAAAGATCATGCTCGGTGAAAAGGATGGTCACCCCCATTTGGCTGTTCAGTTGGGCCACAAGCTCCATGGTCTCGTGGGTCTCCTCCACGGACATGCCCGCGGTGGGCTCGTCCAGGAGCAGGAGGTCGGGTTTGATGGCCAAGGCCAGGGCAAGCTCCAGGCGCTTCTTATCGCCTTGGGACATTGTGCCGGCCATCTCCCCGCTGTGTTCGTCCAGACCGGTGACCTCCAACAACTCCTTGGTTTCCTTGCGGGCCAGTCCTTCAGCCCTTTTGAACAGCTCCAGGGTGCGCCGCTGCTGCACCAGGATGGCCTGGCGCACGTTCTGATAAGTGGTGAGCATGGGGTAGATGTTGCTCACCTGAAAGGCTCGGCTCATGCCGTGGCGGGCGATGCGATAGGGCTGCCAGGTGGTGATGTCGGCTCCCTTGAAGATGACTCTGCCCTTGTCCGGGCGGTGAAAGCCGCTGATGAGGTTGAAGAAGGTGCTCTTGCCCGCGCCGTTGGGCCCGATGATGGCAGACAACTCTCCCTGACGCATGCTGTAGCTCACCTCGGAGGTGGCCTGCAGCCCGCCGAAGGCCTTGCACAGCCTTTTTGCTTCGAGGATGTAATAGTCGCTCATTTCAGGGCGCCTCCCCCTCCTGCTTGGCCTGCGGCCCTTCCCGGGCCGGCAGCGCCGCGCTGTAACGCTCCACCAGGCCCCACACACCGCCGGGCAAAAACAGCACCACCAGGGTGATGATGATGCCTATAGTCAGGGGCCAGTACTCGGTGAAGCCGGTGATAAAGGCCATGAGGAAGGTGTAGATCACCGAGCCGATCAGCGGCCCCACGAAACCGGCGGGCCCGCCGATTATGGTCATGAACACCGGCACTCCGGACTGGTGCCAGTTGCACAGGTCAGGGGCGAGGCTTCGATTAAATGGCCCCCATAGCCCACCGGCCAGACCGGCGAACATGGCCGCCAACACGAAGTTGATGAGCATGTACTTCTTGGTGTTGAGCCCCACGAAGCGGGTGCGCTGGGTGTTGTCGCGTATGGCCCGCATGGTGTAGCCAAAGGGCGACTCGCTGATAACCCACATCACGAAAACGCCGGCAGTGACCACCAGCAGGGCGAAGTAATAATAAGACCAGGCGCCGTCCAGCATCGCCGGAGGCTGGATACCCTGCAGGCCGTTGTCGCCGCCGGTGAAATCGTACCACTGGAAAATAATGTAAAAGATGAGCTGGCCAAAGGCCATGGTCAAGATGGCGAAGTAGATGCCGGTGAGGCGGATGCAGAAATAGCCCAGCACCAGGGCCACCGCCCCGGCCATGACCATTGAGGCCAAGAGGCATATCCCCAGGGGCATCCCCGCCTTGACCATCAACAAGCCGGTGGTGTAGGCGCCTACCCCATAATAGGCGGCGTGGCCGAAGGAGAGCTGGCCCATGTAGCCGAAGATCATGTTGAAGCTCACCGCAAAAAGGCCCAGGATAAGAATTTCGGTGAGCACCAGCACCCAGAACTCGCCCAGCACCAGGGGCAGCAAGAGCAAGGCCGCGAACACCGCTGCCGACCAGGCCAAGGTTTTTCTAGACATCCTTGCTCTCCTCTAGGCCCGCAGCGGGGTGCCGAACAGGCCCCAAGGCCTGACGATCAGTACTAAGGCGGTGAGTATGAAGATGAGGGCCAAGGCGCCGCCGGGCCAAAAAAGGATGGAAAAGGCATACACCTCGCCCACGATGATGGAGCTGACCAGGGTGCCGACCAGACTGCCGAACCCTCCAATTATCACTACGCAGAAGGCCTGGATCACGATGGCCATGTCCATGCCCAGGGTCACTGATCCCACTGGACCCTGGATGGCCCCGGCAAGTCCGGCGATAAAAATCCCCAGTACAAAGACGCCGGTGTAGATGATGGGCACGGGTATGCCCAAGGCGCTGACCATCTCCCGGCTGAACACCGCCGCCCGCACGATGTGCCCAAAGCGGGTTTTTTGCAAAAACCACCATAGGGCGAAGAACACCGCAAAGCCCACCGCAATGACGAAGATAAAGTAGGAGTCGATGGGCACGCCGGCGATGAACACCGGCTCGGCCAGGATGGGTGGCCGGGCGATGAGCTTGTCATCCACCCCCCAGGTGATCTTGATCAAATCGCCCAGGATAAGGACCATGGCGTAGGTGAGCAGCAGCTGCTCGGGCAGCTCGCGCTCGTACACTCGCCGGATCAGCACCACCTCGATAACCCAGCCCACCAGGGCCACGCTAAGCGCGGCCAGGGGTATGGCCAGCCAGATGGCGAAGCCGTGGTCCTGCAGGATGAACCAGAACGTATAGCAGGCGTAGGCCCCCACCAACCACAGGGTGGCGTGGGCGAAGTTGAGGATGTTCATCACCCCGAAGATGAGGGACAGCCCCGAGGCAATGAGGAAAAGCATCATGCCCCGGGACAGTCCACTCAAGGCCTGCGCAAAGAGCAGGGATAGTTCCATGATCAGTGGCCTACTTCTTCTTTTGGGCGGCCCTCGCCGCGATGATCTCCTTCTCAGGACGCCAGGAGTCGGGCCCCTTCACCTCGATCAGGTCATGATAAATGGGGAAAGGGTACTTGGGGTCGTCGGCCACCACGCCCAGATAGGACGAGCAGCTAAGCTGATTGTCGATATTGCGGAAGTAGAGCTTGCCCCGGGTGGTGCTGATGGTGGCTCCCTTGAGGGCGTCCTTCACCTTGGTTGAGTCGATGCTCTTGGCCTTTTCAATGCCCTGCTTCAGGGCGTAGACCGCGTCGTACTCCATGACCGCCCAGTCGCTGGGATAGCGATTGTACTTCTTGCGGAAGGCCTGAACGAAGTTGGCCATCATGGGCACGTTCATATGGGCGAAGAAGGGCGCCCGGCACAGCCCCACCAGGCCTCGGGTCAGGGTCTTGGCCTGCAGGATCAACTCAGTGACGCTGATGAGCGAGCCGGGATAGGGGATCTTCTTGAAGAAGCCGTAAGCCTTGGCCTGCTTCATCCAGGCAACGTTGTCCTTGGAGGCAATGGAGCCGATGACGAAATCAGGCTTTTGGGCCATGATGGCGGTGATGTAGGAGGTGAACTGGGTTTCGCCCAAGGGCGGCCAGAACTCCTTGGCCAGCTTCAGATTCGGAGCCAACTGCTTGAGCAGAGCCACGGTGTTGGCCTGGGTGGAGCGGCCCCACTCGTAATCCGAGGCGATGGTCACGTAGTTTTTCCAGCCTTTTTTCTTGGCCAGGGCGGCAACGCCCAGCACCACGGCCTTGGCCTGCATGTAGCTATTGGGCACTACTTGATAGGTATATGGGCTGAAGTTGGTCAGGGTAATGCCCTCGGAGTTGCTGATGGCCGGGATGTGCAGGACCTTGTACTCCTTGCATACCGGCTTGATGGCCACGGCGCAGGCGCTGGAATAGGTGCCCAAAACGGTGCGCACCTTGTCGCGGAGGATCAAGTCCCGCGTGGCGCGAACTGCTGCGTCTGGTTTGGTGTGGGTGTCTCGAATGTAGAGCTTGATGGGATGCTGCCCCAGGAAGCCGCCCTTGGCGTTGATCTCCTCCACGGCCAGCTTGATGGCGTCCACTCCGTCCTGGCAGTAAAGGGCGCCGGTGCCGGTTATGGCCAGGGCCGCGCCCAGGTTGTATGGCTCGGCCGCCCGGGCCTGCGGCGCGCTGCCGACAACCAGGGTCAGGCACAGGGCCAGAAACACCAATACGCACAAAAGACTCTTGGATCTCATCATCACCCTCCCTTAAAAGAACTCCCGAAAACATGACCGAAAATCGCGCGGGGACGGCCTCTGCGCCGCCACCTCTATAGCCGGCCATTGGGGCTTACCCCTCCGATGCGAAATTGCCTCCCTGTCACCCCGCCCATGATCGATGGGCGGGACGGAAGGAAGACGCATCAATTTTTCTTTTCCGCGTAGGTGAGCACCATGCCTCCGTCAAAG
The DNA here is from genome assembly GCA_020444205.1 of Deltaproteobacteria bacterium. GTDB lineage: Bacteria > Desulfobacterota > Desulfarculia > Desulfarculales > Desulfarculaceae > Desulfoferula. The sequence goes on from JAHLLJ010000026.1 coordinate 12,987, forward strand.
AGCATGTCGCCACCCACCAAAAAGCGCGCGAAACGGGAAATTCCGAAGACGAACAGGTTGCCCACCTCGATGGGGTCCATCATTTCCTTCAACCGGCTCTCCCCGCACATCACGTTGGTAACCACCTCCTCGTGAGTGATGCCCCGCATCTGAGCCTGAGCCGGTATCTGGTTCATGGCCAGGGCGGTTTTCACAAAAGCGGTGCTCACCGAGAAGCCACGGATGAGCCCGCCACCCTCGGCGGAGATGGATTGGGCCAGGGCCCGCATGCCGAACTTGCTGATGTTGTAGGAGACCTTGGCCAGGGTGGTGATGTGGCCATGGGCCGAGGCCATGTTACCCACCACTCCCCGGCCGTCGTGGTTTTGCTTGAAATGAGGAATGCACAGCTTGGACATATAGACCGCCGCGCGCAGATTGATGCGCTGCATTTGGTCGTATTTTTCCATGGGGAAGTCTTCGATGAGGTCGATGTGCTGGATACCGGCGATGTTGAAAAGATAGCGGATGCGTCCCAGCTTGGCTGCTTCGGCCACGGCGTGGTCCATGTCCGCGTCTTTGGCCAGGTCGGTCTCGATGAAAATCATTTGGCCGCCCAACTGGCGGGCCAGGCGTTGAGTCTGCTTGCCTCCTTCTTGGTTGATATCCAGGCCCACTGTCATGATGCCATTGGCCGCGGCAGCCACGGCGGCGGCTCGGCCGATGCCACCGGCGGCCCCGGTGACGATGCATACGTTTTCCTGGCTGAATTCGGGATCTGATAGTTTGAGGATTTCATCTTGGGTGATGTCTGGTTCGCGAATATCCATAGCCGTCCCTTTGCCAAAATTAGGAAGTATGGATTTTGTCGCGCAGCTAGATGTGAGTTGCGGTTATACTGAATAAGCAACTACCGGGCCAAAACGGGTTGCTCAGCACACCAGGCCCACTGCGAGTCGAAAACACCCGTTTAATTTCAAGCGATATCAACTCCATAGACTTAGCCAACCGAGAACGGTCAACTTATAGCGCCTTCGGGGCGAAAGGATTTTGTTTTCTTACCGAGGTAGCAGAGTTGCTACATATAGCTGAATTGATACAGGAGTTTGTTCATGAAAGGTGAAGTAAACACCGGTCGCGAAACAAACCGAAACACAAAGATCAAGCCGGCTGTATCGACCCAAAGCGAGGTGGAGCAGATCAGCGAGCAGGAGATGTACCGGCTGATTCTGGACAGTATCCACAATGGGGTGATGGTGACCGACGTCCAGGGTTACGTGACCCATTTCAACAAGCCCTATGGTCAGTTTCTGGGGGTGAAACCGGAGGCCCAGATCGGGCGCCACTGCACCGATGTTATAGAGAACACGCGCATGCATATCGTGGCCCGCACCGGTCGGGCCGAGATCAATCAGTCCCACGGTATAAAAGGGCAAAAGATGGTGGTGCAGCGCATCCCCATCAAAAGAAACGGCCGGGTCATCGCGGTCTTCGGCCAAGTGATGTTCAAGGACGTGCGCGATGTCAATAAGCTGGCTCGCAAGCTTTCGTTGCTGGAGTCCAAGGTGCAGCTATATGAGGAGGAGCTGACTTCCCTGCGCTCCACCCGCTACACACTGGACAGCATCATAGGGACAAGTGAAAGGATTCTCGCTCTAAAAAAGGAGGCCGCCCGGGCCGCGGCCGGGGACCTGCCCGTGCTGATCACCGGCGAGTCCGGCACCGGCAAGGAATTGTTCGCCCAGGCTATACACAGCTCCAGCCGACGTCGCACCAAGCCTTTCGTGCGCATCAACTGCGCGGCAATCCCCCGAGACCTGTTGGAGTCGGAGTTGTTCGGATATGAAACCGGGGCCTTTACCGGGGCCCGCTCAGAGGGGAAGCACGGGAAGTTCGAACTTGCCCGGGGCGGGACGGTGTTCCTGGATGAAATCGGCGACCTGCCGCTGGAGATGCAGCCCAAGCTGCTCAGGGTCCTGGAGGAAAAGGAGTTCGAACGGGTGGGCGGCACCTCAATGATCAAGGCGGACTTCCGTCTTTTGGCGGCAAGCAACCAGGACCTGGAGCAAATGCTGACCAAGGGAAGTTTTCGTAAAGACTTATATTACCGTCTAAACGTGATTCCCATTCACATACCGCCCCTGCGCGAGCGTCAGGAAGATATCCTGGCCCTGATCCGTCATTACCTGCCATTGGCCAATGATGGCGGTCAGGCCGATAAACTCAGCATAGAAAAGAGGGCCGAGCGAGTTTTGCTCAAATACAACTGGCCGGGAAACGTACGCGAATTGTTCAACGTCACCGACCGAATTGTGCACTACCTGGAGGGTGAGGTAATCACTATTAAGGCCCTGCCCATATACCTAAGCCGCAACAGCAGCCCTGAACCGAACGATCTTGGCCACGGGTTTCTCCGGGAGGCAGTGGCCAAAGCCGAGTGGGAGGCCATAACTTATGCTCTGGACATGGCCGGAGGAATAAAATCAGACGCCGCCCGCCTGTTGGGCATACACAGGACTTTACTCTACAAAAAAATAAACAAGCACCTTAAAGCATCCCCGGATAAAGCGGACCAGATTTCAACGTAGCAATATTGATACAGAGAACCCATTAATAATGTAACCAGCGCGGTCATGGAAGAGGTCAGAGGATGGCAGACCCGCCCCCTGGACCCCGTCTATCCCGTGGTGATCTCCGACGCCCTCCGGATCAAGATCCGCGATAAAGGCATGGTCAAGAACAAAGCGGTCTACCTGGCCTTGGACATAAATGTGGAAGGCATCAAAGAAATTCGTGCCCTGGAAGGAGCGCAAGGAGGTGGCCACCGACCTCAAAGCCATCTATCGGGCCGAGACCGTAGAAGCATTACAGGAGCGCCTGGCCGACTTTATGGAGAATGCCCCAGAGGGGCTGGAAGATAGTGCTAAACCAATTTGCTATACTCTTTGAGGACCGCCTGCAAATGGAGGCGTGGGCATAGAGCCAATTTCAGGCGGAATGGCTTTTACACAGAAAACCTGACAGACCCACCGGGACTGTATCCATTAGCAAAAGCCGAATCTTGTTCCAAATGCTTTGACGACGTACACCCAGGCCCAATGTTAACTTTGTCACTCTTTAGCGAGAAAGCCAGCCACATTGCGTTCGTCCAGACTGCACCACGTTATATTGCCGGCCCTTTTTTTGTTGGTGTATATCCTCCCCCTGGGAGCCAGGGACCTTTTCATTCCGGACGAGACCCGCTACGCTGAGGTCCCCCGCGAAATGATCGCTAGCGGCGATTGGGTGGTGCCCCACCTGGACGGCCTGCGCTATTTTGAAAAACCGGTGTTCGGCTATTGGGCCCAAGCCGCTTCCATCTCTTTGTTCGGGGAAAACAATTTCGCGGACCGCCTGCCCTGCGCCTTGGCCGCCGGGCTTAGCGCCCTGTTGATCTATCTGCTAGTCCTGCGCGGTGGCGGTCGGTCCCCCGAACCGGATTCCTGGCCGGCCACGGCCTCAACGCTTATTTTCCTCACCTGCTTCCTGGTGGTCGGCACCGGCACCTTCGCCCTGTTGGACGGCGTTTTTTCCTTCTTCCTTACCGCCTGCATAACCGCCTTTTATTTCGCCTCCCAAGCCCAAGCGGGCTCGGCCAGGGAAAGGTTTTTCCTGGTCCTTGCTGGAGCCGCCAGCGGCTTGGCCTTTCTGACCAAGGGGTTTCTCGGCTTTGGCCTGCCGGTGCTGGTGCTTTTTCCCTATCTGGTTTGGCAGGGTCGCATCAAAGAGTTGTGGCGCCTGGGTTGGCCGGCGATTCTGGCCGCCGTGGCGGTAGCCCTGCCCTGGAGCCTCATGATCCATTTGCGTGAGCCGGGCTTTTGGTGGCGCTTCTTCTGGTATGAACACATACACCGTTTCATGGCCCACGACGCCCAGCACAAGAGGTCGTTCTGGTTCTTTTTCCTGACCGCCCCCGGGGTATTTTTGCCCTGGGCCTTCTTGGTTCCCAGCGCGGCGGGCGGCATCTACCGGCGCATGGCCGGACAGGAGCGAAAAAATTCCCTGTTGCGCTTATCGCTGTGCTGGTTGGTCCTGCCGTTTTTGTTCTTTTCCATCAGCAGCGGCAAGCTGTTGACCTACATCCTGCCTTGCGTGCCGCCCCTGGCCGTTCTCCTGGCCCTGGGGCTGAACACCACCCTGGGCAGGGGGGCCTTCAAGCTGTTCAACTATGGATTGGTTGGTATAGGCGCATTTCTGGGCCTGCTCCTGGCGGCCCTGCTTTACCTGCAACTTATCGGCTGGGAGGGGACGCACTTTTTCAGCGCGTCATGGAAATTGCCCCTGGCCGCAGGCAGCATCGTCTTCTCCCTGGCCCTAGGATTGTTGGCGGTAAAAAACAGCAATTATAAAAACAAGATTTTGCTTTTCGCACTAGCGTCGCTGCCAATTCTAATCAACGTCCAGTTCCTAATGCCCGACCTGACCCTGCAAATTTCGGCCCCCGGCCCTTTAATACGGCAGAACGCGCATCTGATAGGCAAAAACGCGGTGGTGATCGCGGACCAGGAGGCCGCTGCGGCGGCCTGTTGGTATCAGGACCGCGACGATGTTTACTTGCTGGGAAGCCCCGGCGAGCTGAAGTATGGGCTATCCTACCGGGAGTCCCACTACCGGCGGCTGCGACTGCCCGCCGTTGTCAAGCTCATCAGGTACTATCCGGGGAGGGTTGTGCTGATATTCAGGAGTGACAAGGCTCAGCGATGGCTAAGCAAGTTGCCTCGGCCTAGGCACGTGGCCAACAGCGGGCCGAAGGGGTTCACACTAGCCTTGTTTTAGGCCATCCCGCCAAACCGCATGACCTGCCTCTGACCTGTACCCCATAAAATGGCTCGAATATTAAATTAGGATTTGGGCCGACTGAGGATTGAGGATCACCCCGAATTAGGTCCGGCCAATAGGTGAGGATTTGGCTCTTTTGGACATCCTCCGGCTGGGGTTTTGGACAGGTGGCATCGGGCGAATTCCCGAGGCGTCCGGTCTCCCAGGGAGGTGTGAGGTCGGCTACCGTTATAGTCCCGCCTCCGGCACCAAATAAAATCAGTCATTTAGTTATAGGGTCAGCTTTCACCTCGCCAACCAAACCTAAGAACGGACCCCAAGCCCAAACTCGTGGGGCGCCGGTTAAGAACTGTGTCTGCCATACAGTTAACTGAGTAGCAGATCGCCCTCGCTCTGCAGCAGGCGGAGCATGGTGCCAAGGTGGCGGAGGTATGCCTCAAGACGGGAGTAACCTCAGGATCTAAAATCTTAATTCTTCCTCGGGTCCAAGACTTGGGAAAAGGTCAGCTTGCTTGGCTGTCCTGATTCCACACATTCATTTTACGCCCGTAGGGTATTCCCAGTTTGTCCATTCTCCCTCGCAGGGTGTTCGCGTTTACCCCCAGTAATTCCGCGGCGCCTCCAGGGCCGTGAATTTTCCCTTTGGCCAGCTTGAGAACCTTCACAATATGCAAGGTAACAATTTGATCAAGATTTAACGGGCCATCTTCTTTTGCGTCCTTAACTGATTGCAGCTCACCGCTTTTCTCATCGGGCAACAGGGAATCAAAAGCTAAGAGCCCTTCCCTATGCCGGATCAGCTCTCTTTCCACCAGGTTTTCCAGCTCCCGGACATTACCCGGCCAGCTATAGTTCATAAGCCTTTCCAGCGCACCGGGTGCAATGGCGGGGGGGATGGCAATTCCCAGCTCCTGACTCTTTAGCTCCACAAAATGGCGAGTGAGGGCGGGAACGTCTTCTTTTCGCTGGCGAAGAGGAGGGACAATGATTGGAAAAACATTCAGGCGAAACCACAGGTCTTCCCTGAACCTGTTTTGCGACACCATACTCTCCAAATTGCGGTGAGTGGCCGCGATTACCCTGATATCCACAGGGATCGCTCTCTCCCCCCCTACCCGCTCTATTTCCCGGTTCTGCAGCACCCTAAGAAGCCGCACCTGGGCCTGGGGGGGCAGCTCGCCGATCTCGTCGAGAAAGATGGTGCCGCCCTCGGCCCGTTCGAACCGTCCCCGCTTTCCAGCCATCGCTCCGGTGAACGCGCCCTTTTCATGGCCGAACAACTCGCTGTCGATAAGGCTTTCCGGGATAGCGCCGCAATTGACCTTTATTAGAGGGCCGTCTTTGCGTGGTGAGGCGAAATGAATTGCATTGGCGATTAGTTCCTTGCCTGTCCCAGTCTCTCCCATGAGCAGCACAGTATTGGAAAGCGGCGCCACCTGCCGGGCCATCTCCATGACGATTCGCAGCCCAGAGTTGCTGCCGATAATTTCGTCTCCCGCATTGGAGAGCAGTTCCCTGTTGAGGAAGCGGTTGTCGTCAAGGAGGATATCGCGGTAACGCAGCACTTCCTGGTAAGAGAGGGCATTGGCCAGCGCCAAGGCAAAGGGGTCCGCCACGGTTGCGAGAAGGTCGGCGTGCTCTTGGTTGTACTTACCTTCACCCTGCACCCGTAAAATCAGCACCCCTATTAACTCGCCTTCGACCCGAAGGGGGAGGGAAAGGTCTGAAAATCCCTTCAGCTTGATAAGTGCTGCCATGGCTTGGGCGGGGCCGCTTAAATCCCTTGCTTGAAATATCAAGGGTGCGGTGAGGCTGCGGGCCCACTCCCACACTTGGTCCGGCAGCGGCGTGATTTTTTCCGCGGCTTTTCCTTTACCTTTGGCCAAATGTGCGATGCGCCGGATCGCTCCAAGTTGGGTGTCTAGGATGTCAAGGTATATCTCGTCCAAGGGGAAATGCTTTTGCAGGTAATCGAAAGCACGTTTTATTGCGACCTTTATATCAAGGCTGCTGCATATCTTGAGGGTGGCCTCTCTGAAGAATTCATCTTTGGTGACAGCCATTGCGATAAACCTTTCAGCAATTGGGGGTTGAAAAGGCCGGGAAGGCCTTATTACACACCCCTTGGGCAGCTCAAAAGCCATACGGGGCAGCTAAGCAGCGCGAACCACCATTACTGTATTTGGTAAATCTACCAGATATTTCAACTACCAACGATAACCATTAACCGTATTTGGTAATTGTTGTGCTCTGGATTGGCAAGTACTCAATATCATTAAGTATATTATTTTGGCACGGATATCGCTATTACTAAGCTTGAAAGATGACCGGTAGGAAGGGACAGAACCTTCCGGGCAAAACCACAGCAGGCCGATATCGCCTGACAAGTTTTTGAGGTGCTGGGCAACACGGCAATTTCACTATCAAGGAGAACATCATGGCCAAATTACTATATGTTACTTGCAACCTAAAACCAGTAGAGCTTTCCACCAGCCTTTCGGTTGGCAAGGCATTCATCGACGAATACCTCAAGCAAAACCCGACCGATGAGTTGGATTCTCTCGACCTCTACCGAGACAACATACAACGGATCGATGCAGACGTGTTGAGCGCTTGGGGAAAGATGCGTGAAGGCGCAAGCTTGGCATCACTCACCAGTGACGAGCAACGCAAGGTCACTCGCATAGGGAAGCGGGCCGACCAGTTCGTTGCCGCGGACAAGTATGTATTTGCAACCCCGATGTTCAATTTGGGGTTCCCGGCGGAATTAAAGATGTACATCGATACGGTCTGCGTGCTTGGCAAGACTTTTATTTACACCCCCACCGGAGCGGAGGGCCTGCTGAAAAACCAGGGCAAAAAGTGCCTCCATATTCATTCCACCGGTGGCTTCCACTATGGCACTGAAAATGACCATTCCGTACCGTACCTAAAGTCCATTATGGGCTTCATGGGAGTCGAAGATTTTGAAGCGGTCGTAGTGGAAGGGGTTGACGCCATCCCGGAGCGGGCCGAGGAATTTAAGGTCGCTGGAAAAGAAAAAGCACAGGCGATAGCACGACGATTCTAACTCGACCAGCCTAAACACCTTAAACAAGAAAGACCCGGCCAATGCCAAAGATGGCTGGCCGGGTCTTTGCGCTTTTCGCCGAGCAAACTGAAAATTAACCGGGTAAACGCCTAGCTCTTGAGCTGCTCCAAACCAGCGTAAAGGTCCAGGGCCTCGGGGTTGCCCAAGGCGTCCCTGTTCTTCACCGGCAGGCCGTGGATCACGTTCCTGACCGCCAACTCCACCTTCTTGCCGCTGATGGTGTAGGGGATGTCAGCAATGGGGATGACCTTGGCCGGCACGTGACGCGGGGTGCAGTTGGTGCGGATCAGGGTCTTGATGCGCTTGACCAACTCATCGTCGAACTCCATTCCCGGATTGAGTTTGATAAACAGCACCACCCTGACGTCATTGTCCCAGTCCTGGCCGATGACCAGGCTGTCGGCAATCTCGTCCATGCCTTCCACCTGGCGGTAGATCTCTGCGGTGCCGATGCGCACCCCGCCGGGGTTGAGGGTGGCGTCGGAACGGCCGTACATGATCACCCCGCCCTCGGGAGTCACCTCGCAGAAGTCGCCGTGGAACCACACATTGGGATACACCGCGAAATAGGCGTCGTGGTACTTGGCCCCGTCCGGGTCGTTCCAAAACCCGGCGGGCATGGAGGGCCAGGGCTTTACGCAGACCAGTTCGCCCTTTTCGCCCTTTACCGGCCGGCCCGCCGCGTCCCAGGCCTCCACGGCCATGCCCAGGTTGCGCACCTGGAGCTGGCCCGCGTACACCGGGCCGATGGGGTTGCCTCCGGCGAAACAGCCCACCAGATCGGAGCCTCCGCTGATGGAAGACAGACACAGGTCTTTTTTGATGTCGCGGTACACGTAGTGGAAGCTCTCGATGCTAAGGGGTGAGCCGGTGGAGAGGATGGCTTTGAGGGACGATAGATCAAACTGCCTGCCCGGCCTGAGGCCCTCGTTTTCAATGGCCGCCAGATAGCGGGCGCTGGTACCGAAAATGGTAATGCCCTTCTCAGCCGCGTATTGCCACAGCACCTCAGGTCCGGGGTGGAAGGGTGAGCCGTCGAAGAGCATCAGCGTGGCCCCCAGGGCCAGGGAGCTGACCAGCCAGTTCCACATCATCCAGCCGCAGGTGGTGAAGTAGAAGATCTTGTCCTCGCGCTTCAGGTCGCTTTGCAAACCCAGTTCCTTGAGGTGCTGCAACAAGACGTTGCCCGCACCGTGCACCATGCACTTGGGAACCCCGGTGGTTCCCGAGGAATATAGAATGTACAGGGGGTGGTCCGGCGGGAGTTGGGCAAAGGTCATCATTGGCGCTTCGCCCTGGATCAAATCGCTGAACAGCACCGCGCCCGGCAGCGAGCCCAGGTCCGGGGCCTCCTGGATGAAGGGCACCACCACCACCCCTTCGATGCTGTCTATCTCGGCCTTTACCTCGGCCGCCCTGGCCAAAGAATCAAAGGTCTTGCCCCCGTAGAAGTAGCCATCCGCCGTGAACAGCACCTTGGGCCGCACCTGGCCGAAGCGGTCCATGACCCCACGGAAACCGAAGTCCGGGCTGCAGGAGGACCAGGTGGCTCCCAGGCTGGCCGTGGCCAACATGGCCACCACCGTCTCGGGGATGTTGGGCATGAATCCCACCACTCTGTCTCCTACGGTGACTCCCATGCCTTTGAGGGCCGCGGCCACCGAGGCCACCTGGCCGTAGAGCTCGGCATAGCTGAGCTCACGCTGGGACCCGTTCTCCGAACGGAAGACGATGGCTGGTTGCTCGTCGCGGAAGCGCAAGAGGTTCTCGGCGAAGTTGAGCCGCGCGCCGGGATACCACTTAGCCCCTGGCATCTGGTCGGGGTTGGCCACCACCTGGTCAAAGGACTTGCTGTGGAGAATCTCGAAGAACTCCCACACCGCGCCGTGGAAGGCGGTCAGGTCGCTGATGGACCAGTGGTAAAGCTCGGGGTAGCCGCTAAAAGAGGTGCCGTGTTCACGGTTGACGAACTCGATGAAACGGGTCAGGTTGGCCCCGGCTATCCGCTCGGCGGAAGGCTTCCACAAAATCTCTGCCAAAGGTCAGACTCCTCTCCAAGACCGGGGGAAGTCCCCCCGGTTTTCCACGTTTCCCTAACGTCAAAGCGGCTAGATGGCCGATTCCAGCGTTAGTAGTCTGTTGTCCACGGAGGTTACGCCGGGATGAGCGGCGGCGATCGCCGTAGCTCGCTTGCACGATTCGTTGTCTTGCACCGCGCCTTGCAGCACCAAATCTCCGCCCCCTTGATTGCTGACCTCTATGTCGCGCAAGGGCATGGCCATCACCTGTTTTTTAATGGCTGCTTCCACGGCCTTGGCTAGAGATAGGTCGGCGAAGGCGGTCTTTTGCCTAAGGCTTATGGGGCCCGCCGCCTCGGCGGCCAGGCAAATCACCTCGGTCATCAGAGCGACCCCTAAATCCTTGGTGTTAAGCACCATGTCGTACAGGGACCAATCGCTCAAGTCCTTGTGGAAAATGCTTTCGATTAGGGAGCGGCGCTGGCGGTCGTGACGGCCCAGGAAGGTCGCCGCGTCTTCCTGAGAGATGCCCCGGCGCTGGGCCAGGCGCCCCACCCGGATATGGCGGGGAGCCACGATGCGCACCTTGAGCACCGCCGGTTCCTGTGCCAGGACGATCTGGGATCCACGCCCCAGGATCACCGCATCGCCTTGGGAGGCCTCGGCGTAGACCAGCGAGGCGAACAGGCTGGTGTTGGCCGGGTGGCGCATGAAAAAGCTCTCAAAAAAGCCGGCCGGCACTTCTGTTTCAAAGGCCCGGCAGGCTTTGGCGAAATCTTCGTCACACTCCTTGGCCTTGGCGTGAAAATGGTCGCCGCCCACCAAACGGGTGTCTAAACGCCGGGCCACCTTTTGAGCGATCTCGTCACCCAAACTGCCCATTTGGCGGGAAATGGTGACTATAGCCATGGATCACCTATTTGCTATGGTTGGTTGCAAGGTACTTAGCCAAGTAATCATCTACAATTTTTAAATCCTCATCTTTATCCGCGCCGAGACCATTGGTTTGGCAAAATTCGGACCTCACTGCCAAGAGCGGGCACCCGGCCTAATGCCCGGTCATGTGGGAGGGCACCCACATCACTATCCCCGGCAGAACGATGAGCAAGATGACCAGCAACACTTGGGAAAAGACATGGGGCCACACTCCGGAGAAGACTTCCCCGACCGGCACCCCGGTGGCGCGCGAAACCACGAACACGTTCAAGCCCACCGGCGGGGTCACGATGCCTATCTCGCCCAGCAGAATCACGATCATGCCGAACCAAATTCCGTTGAACCCCAAGTTTTGTATCAGCGGCAATAGGATGGGCACGGTCAGGATCATTATGGAGATCAAATCAAGAAAGCAGCCAAGCATAAGGTACAGGGCGCATATGATGGCCAACACCACATAGGGATGGAATCCAGACTCGGTGACAAAGGCTATCAGGTCTTGGGTGGCTCCGGTCATGGTGAGAAAAGTGCCGTAAACGTGCGCGCAAACGATGATCAGACCGATCATGGCCGAGGTCATGCAGGCCCGCACCACCGCAAATGCGAAATTGCGCCAACCCATTTTTCCGTAACACAGCGTCATTATGAAGGCGCCGGCCGCGCCAATGGCAGAGGATTCCACCGGGGTAGCGATGCCCAGATAGATAAGTCCGGTGACGAGTATGAACAAGATTATGAACGGGCCGGCGACCTTCAAGGACATCACTTTCTCCCGCCAGGAACTGGAATACCCTTTGGGCACCAATGACGGTTTCAGGATGATCTGAACGGTCGAGGTAAATATGATGGTCAAGCCAACCAAAGCGCCGGGGATTATGCCCGCGATCAAAAGCTTTCCGATGTCTTCACCGCTGAGCAAACCATACAAAATGACCGCAATGCTGGGCGGTATCAACATGGCCAGAGTCCCGGAAATGGCGACTATGCCAGATGCGTATCTGCGGTTATACCCTTGTGAGATCATAAAAGGGATGCTGGATATGGAAAGGGTTGCGGCCGATGCGGTGCTGGACCCGGAAATGGCGCCAAAGGCCGCCCCGGTAAGGGCAGTGGAAATGCCCAAGCCGCCCCGTAGACGGCTGGTCCAGGTGGAGATGGCGTTGAAAAGCGTGTCTGAAATCTTGCTGATCACCATGAATTCCGCCATGAGCAGAAACATGGGCACGGTGAGTAGCTCATAGCTTGAAATAGCCGACCCAGGACCGGTGGAAAGGATCCCCGATAGGAGGTCCGGCCCGCCCCAGACTAGGAGCCCTATACTTCCCCCAAGCACCAAGCTGAGGGCGACAGGCAGTCCGATTGCCAAGAATAATAATACGACCACTAGGGTGACAATGATGGTCATGAACAATCACCATTTAGGTATGTGGGTTCAGATCAGGCCTTCGGTGTCTTTCGCCTTGATGCAGATCCAGTGTGCAAGGGCAAAATAAGTGGTGCGCATAGCGAGTAGAAGCATGCCCAAGGGCACGATGGCCTTGGACGGCCACACGGGCCATAAAATGATGCCTGAGATAACATCCTTGTTTTCCCAGGCCTCGAAAGACTCTGTCGCCGTGGTGTAAGTGACGATAAGGAACAATACAGTTACCGCCGCGAATCCAAATCCGTTTAAAAGATGAAAAAGCGGGCGGCTCAGTTTTGCCGAAAGGAACTCGACCGATATATGGCCATGATGCCCGAGAGTATAGGCGAATGCGCAAAAGAAGGTGGTGTTGAGGATATACAAGATGATGAAATCATAAGCCCAGCGCAGGGGTGAATTGAACACGTAGCGCATTATCACATCTACTGATGTGATCGCCATCATCGAGGTAATGGCAGCTCCCGCCAATATAAGCAATCCCGTTTCAACCACTTCTAGCCAGCGGTTGAAACGGGACAGCATGCGATAAGCAGCAGAGTTGTTTTGCGAGCCAGTCATCTATATTCTCGTGGCGATTATTTGCTCAAGGCCGACTGGAACGCCTTGAGGGCCTCGGTCCCCGGCCGCCCCCGCTTGTCCAGGGAAGTGGCCCAGTCTTTATAAATCTTGGTGTATTTATCGGTTATCATGTCCACGTCTTTTTGGGGGAGAGGCACGGGCTTGATGCCGTAATCTTCCAGCCACTTGATGGTTTTCACCTCATGAGTGTCAACGTACTCGCAGTGCCACTTGGTGGCGTACTTGCCGGCCTCTGTCAGAATCTTCTGGTCTTCGGGCGACAGCTTTTTCCAGGCCTTGTCGCTGATGGCGTAGAGGATGACGAAGCTGCCGACGCCAAGGTTGGGCGTCATATACTTAAGGCCCGACTGCAGCCCCCATGGCTTGACGCTCTGCAAGGGCCAGAACACACCGTCCAGGGTTCCCCGAGTCAAGGAAGGCAGAACCTCGGGGCCGGACATGCGCACCGACACCGCGCCGATGGTCTTGGCGGTGATATCCATGGGGCCGCCCGCGGTTCTCAGCTTGAGCCCCTTAAAATCCTTGGCGCGCTTGACTTCCCTATCAGCGGTGAGAACACGGTAGGCCCCCAAGGGACCGACGAACAGTACGCGTACACCGTTGGGCTTGTACTCCTGCTCGTAGAGTATGCCGCCGGGAGCAACTAGCTGGGCGAAAGCCCTGGCCCCGTTGCAGGAGCCCTCGTAGATGCCCGGCAACTCTATAACCCCGGTCAGGGGAAATTTATCAGTTATGTAGGCCGGAGCGATGTTTACGATCTCGGCGACCCCCCGCTGGGCCAGCTGCAACATGTCCTTGCCCTTGCCCAACTGACCCGCGGGGAAGTGCTTAAACTGGATACGGCCCTTGGAAAGCTCGGTCGCCTTTTTCATGAACACCAAGCCGCCTTGGCTCACCGTGTAATGGCTCAGCGGCATCCAGTCGGCGACTTTCAAAGTGATTTTATCTTTTGCTTGTGCTCCACCAACCAATGCCAAGGCGGCTAAAAGTGCCACGGCGAGACAGACACAGCCCTTTTTTATAAAGCTTCTCATGTTCAGTTCTCCTCCTGGTTTTGTAATCTTTTGATTAAGGTGGCAAGGCATCTTTAACGATGCCCAAACCTCTCCAGGTAGCCTGAGCGCGTCTTTCGCGACTCATCATCCAACAGAGCTGCGTATAGTAGGTGAGCATCGCAAAAAGAAGGAACGCCAGAGGTGATACTTTCACGCGCGGCGGTGATTTGTTGCTTGGTGGTTTGCAAGACAAACGAAGACAGGGAGCACAGCTTTTGGGCCAGCCTGCTTACATGGCCGGTGAGCTCTTCTCTTTCCACCACGCCGTGGATAAGGCCCATCCTCAAGGCCGCATCCGCGTTTATTGATTCTCCCAGAAGCACGAATTCAGTGGTGAGCAAGGGGCCGATCTCTCTGACCAGCAGTGGGATCCCCCCCCAAGCCAGCGGGATCCCTATCTCCACTTCCGGCAGCCAGAAACTGGCATCGGTGCTTACGTAACGAAAGTCGCATGCCGCCATTAGCATCACACCGCCGCCTATGCAGTGGCCATGCACGCTGGCAATGGTGATGGCCTGCATGTTGGCTATGGCCTCGACAAGCTTAGGGCCCCAGGCGACGTTTTTCCTCACCTCCAAGGCCGAGGTTTCCAAGGAAAAGAAGTTCATGTCAAAGCCCGCGCAAAACGATGGTCCATTGCCGGAGATAATGACCACTTTGACTTTTGACCTGGCATTGAACCATTTGGCCGCCTCAATCAAGTCCAACATCAATTCGAGAGTGAAGGAGTTGCGCTGGTTTTCCCTGTTGAGTTTTATGGCGCCGATGTTCCCGCGGTATTCCAACTTCACGGTGGCCAGGCATTTTGTCTCTTCCAAATCCAGGGCTCCTTTTCATCAAGCTTAATGCCGAGGATGTTTCATATTCACCGCGTTGGGTGCCCCTGTTATTGCTCCAAATGTTCGTCACGCAACTGCCGCTTTAAAACCTTGCCGGACACGTTCTTGGGCAGTTCGTCAACAAAGAAAACTTTCTTGGGCAGCTTGTAGCCGCCGAGCACCGTGCGGGCGCGCTTGACCAACTCCTCACCGGTGAGGGTTTGCTCAGGCTCCAAGACGGCAAAGGCGGTGACCGCCTCGCCCCACTTGTCGTCCGGCATACCCACCACGGCCACTTCCTTGACTTCCGAGGAAGTGTTCATGATGCCCAGCTCCACTTCTATGGAATAGACGTTTTCCCCGCCGGTTTTGATCATGTCTTTTTTGCGGTCGACAAAGAACAGGAAATTGTCTTCATCCATATAGGCGAGGTCGCCCGTATGCAGCCACCCATTCTTCAAGACATCGGCGTTGGCTTCGGGCCGCTTGTAATAGCCCTTGAACACGTTGGGACCACGCACGATGATTTCGCCAACTTCACCGCGGGGTAAGGGGTTGTCGTTTTCGTCCACGATGAGCACGTCGTTGTACCAAATGGGGAAGCCCAAGGTGTTCGGCTTGACCAGCATTTCAGCTGAAAATTCGGTTACGGTTACCAGGGGCGCGGCCTCGGTCAGACCGTAAAAGAAGTGAATGCTGTCCACGCCCAGCTCGTAGAGCACTCGCGTGACCACCTCGGGGGTGTACTTGGCCGCCGCGGTCATTAAGGTCCTGAGCGAAGTCAGGTCGTATTGGTCGATCGTGGGGGAGTCGAATAACTGCAACAGGGGGGCCACCAGGATATAGGCAATGGTAACGCGGTGCTTTTCAATCAACTTGCACGCCGCTTCCGGCTCCCATTGATCCATGATCACGATCGGCAGGCCGCGGGAAATGAAGGTTGTGGTTTGGGTGTGCAGACCGCTTACGTGGTTCATGGGCATGGACAGGAGGAAGCAGTCGTTTTGGCGGGGAGGTATGTAGGTGAGACAGGCGATGGAGTCCCAGATAATGTTTTTGTGGGTCAGCACCGCTCCCTTGGGAAGGCCGGTGGTGCCCGAGGTGTACATGATCACCGCTTCGTCTTCACCGTTTACCTCCACATCGGGTTCTTCGTCCGAGGCCTGGGCGGTCAATGATTCGTATTGCAACGCACCTTCCAGGGTGGTCTCGCCCCCATAGACCACCAGCTTCACGTTTGACAATTCATCCTGGAACTTGCCCACCAACTCCTGGAATCCCGCTTCCACAAACAGCACCAGGTTGTCCGCATCTTGGACGATGAAAGAAATTTCTTGAGGAGTCAGGCGCCAGTTGATTGTTCCGAACACCACCCCAACTTTTGCTGCGCCGTGGCAAAGCTCCAGGTATTGGATCGAGTTCTTCCCGAGAATTGCGACGTGGTCGCCCTTTTTCACTCCCAGGTTTTCCAGAGTGTGAGCCGCGCGGTTGCAGCGCTTGTTGTACTCAAGATAGGTGATCCGCTCTTCGCCGAAGATCATCGCAGTACGATTGGGGTACTGTTGTGCCGAACGCCTGGCTATAGCCCCCATGGTCATAGAGTCGTGCATGACCGGTCCTCCCGTGCCCTAAACCAATATTGGATCCCACACTAAAACTATCTGGTACGTTATGAAACCAGCCGGTATGATGTCAAGCAAAATTTAACCGATGGTAAATAATTACCCTTAAGACTAGTATAAAGGTAATGTATTTAGGGTGTTAGTTGAGGGAGCCAGGTTGCAAGGGCACAAGGACGGTTGCTTCTTGCGGGCTGTGGGGTCTGCTTGGCTGGTTTTTAGGCCTAAAAAACAATTGCGGGCGAGGCCTTGGTCGGTGCAAAGGTCTGCCGAGCGGGCAAGTTCCGTGCGACGCCGAAGAATCAAGGTTCTGGCAAAAGGGATTAAGTAGCCCGCGAGCCAAAGGCCTGGCTTCGGTTATGAAAGATAAGCTACTTTATTTTTTACCTTTTTACGCTTACCATCCGCAAGGTGAGGGAGGCAAGTTGTCCAGCAACTTCTTGCGCCGAAAGCTCTCGGTCTTCCCGATACCATGTGTAGAGCCACATGATGACACCGCTGATGGCATGTATCGTCACCACCGGATCTTCCGGCACATGGAACTCGCCGGCAGCCACCCCTTCTGCCAATAGTTTTTCTATGGCCCGGTTGAAGGAGTGATAGTTAGCGCTCAACACCTCAAGGGCTTCGGGGGGAAGATGTTTGACATCGCGGAACAGCACGGTCAGATATACCTGGCCGTCAATAACGCGCAGGCAAAGGTGCTTTACGATATAGGTCAGGCGTTCGCTGGGAGTCTGCTTGGAGTCCTGAGCCACCTTGGCTAGACCCGCGGCAAAGGCGGTAACCCGGTTGCATACGCTGTCCAGCAGATCGGTCTTGGTGGGAAAATGTCGATAAATTGATGGTTTGCCAACAGAAAGCACGGAGGCGATTTCACTTACGGTTGTCTTGGTATAGCCACGTTCGAAAAAAAGACGGCCGGCGACCTCTAGGATTTCCTCCTTTTTGAGATCGTCAATTGTTTCCTTTAGGGTCTTTCTTACCTTCATCGCAAGCTTCTATCGTTTTTCCCAAATATGGTTTTAGTTAAGTGGATACAATGGAGACTTATTACATCACCCCCCCGCGCCTCACCACCCCAACCCGGCTCGTTTTATAATCTTTGTAGTCGCCGGCTTGTCCGATCCTGAGAGTCACTTACTATATTTTTATCGTAATTATAAATACTTATCGGTCCAGGCTGTTAAATAATAACCCTTCGTAGGTTAAAATTTACCGAATCACTGTCTCACACCTCATAGCCTCAAGTCAATTTTTTGGTAACTTGCCCATACCTGAGCTCCCGTACAAATCATGGCGATGGATGGTTTGGATCCCAAGCACACCACGGTCATGAGCACATATCCGCCAATCATACGCGACTATATCTGAACAAATTAAGTAACTTGAGACAAGACTGCCCTTCATGCCGGAGCATGGGACAGGCTTCAGGCTCTGCACTCATACTGCCGATTCGGTCAACATGGCCATAGCCCTACGCGTCAGTATATTTTGAGATAACAGGTTGAATCTTTGCCATTTTTTGCCTCACAGCCCTACCCAAAGCCCGGCCCGCATCAACCAGCATCGCGGATTGGCGAGTGAAGCATAAATTTGCTTGACAAATTGTTAATTTTTTCTAATGGTAAATTTTACCTAATGGTAAATACTTTTTCGATTGGAATGGACATGAATCTAGGCAGCCTGCTTAGGCATCATCGCAAGGACAAAAAGCTGGCACTCAAGGCCGTGGCCGAGAGGGCCGGGATATCAGAAGGCTTCCTCAGTCAGGTGGAGAACAACGTCAAGGCACCCTCAGTGGTTACCTTGATGAAGATCTGCGAGGCCATGGGGCTCAAGGCGGGAGACCTGATGGACGAGTTGCAGAATCAGGAGGACCTCTTCCTGATCACTCGTGGCGAATGGGAAGAAGTGGACCTGCCCCACACCGGCTTCGCCACCCACCGCTTTTGTCCTCCAGAGGCTCGTCGCACCTTGGACAGCGGACTGCTGTTCATCGAGCCGGGCAAGGCCATCCCGGTGCGCAAAGACCTAAAGAACGGGCAGGAGGTCCTTTGCCTCCTGCGGGGGACCTTGGAGCTGATTCACGGAGACAAGGTCATACAAATGGTCCAGGGCGATGCCGTGCACTTTTGGTCCCAACCCGATCGGCAGCTGGTGTCCAACCAGGGCACCGAGCTTGCCGTGGTGCTTTGGGTGGGCACCATGTAGGCGCGGCTTTCGCGGCCTGGC
>JAHLLJ010000324.1 GCA_020444205.1 Deltaproteobacteria bacterium
GTAGAGCACCCCGAAGTTCACCGTCTTGGCCCGGGCGCGCATCTCCTTGGTCACCAGGCCGGGCATCACGTCGAACAAACGCGCCGCGGTCTGGGTATGCACGTCCAGGCCCTGGGCCATGTCCTCCAAGAGCAGGGGGTCGCGGCTAAGGTGGGCCAGCACCCGAAGCTCGATCTGGGAGTAGTCCGCGCTGAGCATGACCATGCCCGGCTCGGTGATAAAGCACTCGCGGATGCGCATGCCCAGCTCGGTGCGCACCGGGATGTTCTGCAGGTTGGGATCACTGGAGGACAAGCGCCCGGTGGCGGTGACCGCCTGGTTAAAGCTGGTGTGCACCCGTCCGGTGTCCGGGTTCACCAGGGCGGGCAGGGTGTCCACATAGGTGCCTTTTATCTTGCTCAGGGTGCGATAGTTTAGCACCTCGGCGGGCAAGGGGTGCTGGGCGGCCAGGATGGTCAGCACGGTCACGTCGGTGGAAAAGCCGGTCTTCTTCTTGGTCTTTTTCACCTGGGGCAGGCCCAGTTCCTCGAACAGCACCGTGGCCAACTGCGAGGGCGAGTTCAGGTTGAACTCGTGCCCGGCCAGCTTATAGCACTTGTCCTCCAGCTCGCTGAGCTGCCCGCCCAGCTCCTTGCTCAGCTCGTTCAAGGCGGGCACGTCCAGCTTGACCCCGTTCATCTCCAGCTGGGCCAACAGGGGCACCAGGGGCATCTCCAAATCCAGGAACAGGGGCTCCAGGCCCGCCTCCTCGATGCGCGGGCCCAGCACCTTGGCCGCCTGCCAGGCCACGTCCGCGTCCTCGGCCGCATAAGGCGTGGCTTTGTCCAGCTCGGCAAAGGCGAAGCTCTTGTTCTTGCCGCCCACCGCCTCCTCATAGGGGATCACGCTGCGTCCCAAGAACTCGGCGGCAATGGCCGCCAGGCCGTGGGAGGTCTTGCCGGGGTTGAGCAGATAGGAGGCCACCATGGTGTCAAAGGCGATGTTTGCCAGCGGTGCGCCCGCCCTGGTCAGCACGATCTGGTCGTACTTGAGGTTCTGGCCCACCTTGGCCACCTTTTGGTCGGCGCACAGGGGGCGCAGCAGGTCCAAGGCCTGGTCCATGTCCATCTGTTTTTCACCGTCCGGGAGCTGGTGCCCTACCGGCACGTACACCGCCTGGCCCTTTTTGCTGCACAGAGAGAAGCCCACCAGCTCGGCGGACATGGCGTCAATGCTGGTGGTCTCGGTGTCGATGGACACCCGCCCCTTTTTAACCGCCTTGGCGATCTCGGCCTTAAGCTCCTTGGGCTCGGTAACCAAACGGTAGTCGCCTTCCTCGGCCGCGGCCTGGGGCGCGAACTGCTTCATCAGCGAGCTGAACTCAAGCTGGGCCAGCACCGGGGTGATGACCTCCGGGTCCGGCGGGGCCATGGCGAACAGCTCGGGCGAGAACTTCAGCGGCGCGTCGTCGGCCAGGCGGGCCAGGGTGCGGCTGATGCGGGCATCGTCGGCATGAGCCAGGAGGTTTTCCTTGAGCTTGGACTTTTTCATATCCGGAGCGGCGGCCAAGACCGAATCCAGGTCGCCGTACTGCTCCAGCAGGGTCTTGGCCTTTTTGGGCCCCACCCCGGGCACCCCGGGGATGTTGTCGGTGCTGTCGCCGGTCAGCGCCTGCAAATCCACCACCAACTCCGGGTCCACCCCCATTTTTTCGCGCACCTCGGGCGGCCCCAGACGCACCTCCTTCATGGTGTCCCACATGCTCACGTCTTTGCCGACCAGCTGGGACATATCTTTGTCGCCGGTGACCAGCACCACCTTGTAGCCCTGCTCGGTGGCCTGGCGGGCCAGGGTGGCCATGAGGTCGTCAGCCTCGTAGCCTTCCATCTCCACGGCCGGGAGGTTCAGGGCGGTCACCACCTGGCGCACCAGGGGCATCTGGGCCTTCAGCGCCGGGTCCATGGGCGGGCGGTTGGCCTTGTAAGGCTCGTAGAGCTTGTGGCGGAAGGTGGGGCCCTTGGCGTCGTAGACCACGGCCAAATGGGTGGGCTGGGCGTCGGCCAACACCTTGAGGAGCATCTGCACAAAACCGTACACCGCGCCGGTGGGCACCCCGTCGCTGGTGGTCAGGTTGCGGATGGCGTGAAAGGCGCGGTGGATGTAGCTGGAGGCGTCCAGCAGATATAGGGTGGGCTTGGCCAAAGGCGCCCTCCTGAATCTAGAGTAGTGGGGCCGAAAGGCCCTTGAAATTTAAGATTAGGCTTCCAGCGCTTCCAGGGTCAAGGCCTGGGCTTGGGCCCAGCGTAGCACTCTGGCCAGGTCCCGGCGCTCCTCGCCAAGCTGGGGCGCCAGCCCCAGGGCGGCTCGGCTCAGGCGTTCGGCCTCGGCCTGCACCATGTCCCACCCGGCGGTGGGATAGCTCTCGCCTTGGTCAAAACCGGAGCGGGGGCACACATGGGCTTCCTCGCCGCTGGCCACGGGTATGCCGTAGAGACGGCAGGTGAGGGGACGTACCTCGTAGAGCATGCAGCGTCCCTTTTCCAAAAGGGGGCAGGCCACCCGCGCCCGGGAAAAAGTGGCCAGGCGTT
>JAHLLJ010000325.1 GCA_020444205.1 Deltaproteobacteria bacterium
TTTGCCTTTTCCCGCGCCTTGACCGTTTCGGCCCCCGGAAGTATCCTGAATAGGGTGTGAAAAACCTTTGCCTCGCGCGTCAACCCACGGGAGCGACACCATGAAAAACCTGCCCCTCATGAGAGCCCTGGGCCTGGTGCTGGCAGCTTTGATGCTTTTGGCCGCGGCCTGCGGCTCCAGCTTTGACCAGGAGACCTATGGCCAGATCAAGGTGAACATGACCCTCAAGGAGGTCATCCACATCCTGGGCGAGCCCACCGAGAGCAAAGGTGTGAGCCTGGGCGGGGTCTCGGGCACCTCGGCCACTTGGAAGGACGAGCACGGCACCATCAACATCCAATTCATCAACGGCAAGGTGAAGCTCAAGTCCTTCACCAAGCCCGACTAGGAGTCCCATGGTCCCGGTAGTCGGCATCTGCGGAGCCAGCGGCAGTGGCAAGACGACTCTGCTGGAAAAGCTTCTTCCCGAGCTGAAAAAGCGCGGCCTCAAGATAGGGGTGCTCAAGCACCACGGCCACGGCGCGGCGGTGGAAACCCCGGTTGAATGGCAAGGCAAGGACAGTGCGCGCCTGGTGGAAGCCGGGTCCACCAGGGTGGGGCTCTCCCATGCCGGGGGCGTTTGGCTGCAGGCCACCGGCCTGGCCGGAGCCGGGCCCCGGGCCCTGGCCGCCCGCCTCATGGCGGGCATGGATATGGTCATTGCCGAGGGGTTTAAGACCGCGGCTATTCCTAAGATAGAAGTGGCGGCCCCTGGTGAGCCGCCGGTGCTGCCCTCCGGGGGCAAGCTCTTGGCCCTGGCCCGGCGGGGCGGTGAAGGGACCGAGGCGGGCTTGCCGGTGATCGACGCCGATGATCCGGTGGCCCTGGCCGACTTTCTGCTGGAGGCGGTCAAGCCGGTGACCCCGCCGCCCGAGCCGGCCAAGCTATACCTGGACGGCCAGGAGCTTCCCTTGAACGCCTTTGTTTCCACCATCCTCTCAGGCATGCTGCGCGGTTTCGTATCCTCGCTAAAGGGCAGCGGAGACGCCAAAAAAATCGAGGTGCGCCTTGGTTGAGATGATCCCCAGCTTCAGCGCCGACACCCCCCTGCCCTCCACGGCCCAGATAAAACAGCTGTGGGACGACTACGCCATGCTGGACAACATCCGGGAGCACTCCCTGGTGGTGTGCGGGGTGGCCCTGCGCCTGGCCGACTGGCTGGACGATTCGGGGCTGGTGCTCAACCGCCGGGCGGTGGAGGCCGGTGCTCTGCTGCACGACATCGCCAAGACCATGTGCCTGGGTCAAAAATGCCGCCACGATCTGGAGGGCGGACGCATAATGCATGAGTTGGGCTATGGCGAGCTGGCCGGGCTGGTGGCCAACCACGTACTCCTGCCTCCGGGGCAGCCCCTGGACGAAACCATGGTGGTCAACTACGCGGACAAGCGGGTGACCCACGACCAGTTGGTGACCTTGCCCCAGCGCTTCGCCTACATAACCGAGCGCTACGGCCGGGGCGACCCGGCAATCGAGGAGCGTATCGCCTTGGGCCTGGAGCGGGCCCGCCAGGCTGAGTCCCTGATATTCTCGCGCATCGATCACGGCCACACCCCGGAGGACGTCACCCCACATACGGTAGTGCTCAGGTGAGCCGGGGAGCCCTCAAGGTGGCCCTGATCATGGGCGGCACCTCCAGCGAGCGCGAGGTAAGCCTCAAATCGGGACGGGCGGTGGCCAAGGCCCTTGAGTCCCTGCCCCACGCGGTGGAAACCTTTGACCCGGCCACGGACCTGGCCGCCTTGGTGCAGCGGGCCGGGGAGTTCGACGTGGCCCTGGTGATGCTGCACGGCCCCGGAGGCGAGGACGGCCGTTTGCAGGGCCTGCTGGATCTGGTGGGTCTGCCCTATCAATGCGCCGGGGTGCTGGGCTGTGCCCTGGCCATGGACAAGCCCCGGGCCAAGGAGCTTTTCCGGGCAGCGGACATTCCCGTGGCCCCGGATGTGGTGCTGCGTCGCGGCGAGCCCGACCCCGCCGGGCGGGTGCTGGCCGAGCTGGGCCTGCCGGTGGTGATAAAGCCCGCCCGCGAGGGCAGCAGCTTCGGCATCTCCATGGTCCGCCAAGCCGAGGACTTGGCCCCGGCCATAGAGGCCGCCTTTAAGCTGGATCGGGTTGTCCTGGCCGAGCGCCTTTTGCAGGGGCGCGAGCTAACCGCCGCGGTGGTGGGCAACCGGGAGCTCATTGCCCTGCCCCTGATCGAGATCATTCCCGGCCAGGAGCATGAGTTCTTCAACTTCACCGCCAAGTACACCCCCGGCGCCTCCCAGGAGATATGCCCCGCCCAGGTGGACGAGGCCATCACCAAGCGAGTGCAGGAGCTGGGCATCGCCGCCCACCGCGCCCTGGGGCTAAAGGGCTACTCGCGCACCGACTTCATCCTTACCGATCAGGGGCCCTTTGCCCTGGAAACCAACACCATCCCCGGCATGACCGAGACCAGCCTGCTGCCCCAGGCCGCGGCCGCTGGAGGCATGGACTTCCCCGCCTTTATAGACAAGCTGCTTGACCTGGCCCTGGAGG
>JAHLLJ010000027.1 GCA_020444205.1 Deltaproteobacteria bacterium
GCACCAGGCCCCGCACCTCCTCCTCTTTGGGCCCTCCGCCCACGATGAGGAACTGGGCCTGACGCCCCGCGTCCAAAAGCTGTTTGGCCATGGCCAAGAATAGGTCGTGGCGCTTCCAGGAGCGCAGAATGGCCACGATGGCCACCACCGGCAGGCCGGGCTTCAGGCCCAGCTCCTGGGCCAGGCCCGCCTCGGGCTCGCGGAGGGTGTAGCGCTCCACGTCTATGCCGGTGGGGATGGACACCACCCGTTCAGCTGCCAGGCCGTAGTCCTCGATGAGGTGCCTGCGGATGCTCTCGCCGGTGGTCACCACCGCCTGGGGCAGGCGATAGACAAAATTGAAAGGGTGATTGGGCACCTTGGCCGAAAGGTGGCGGGTGCGCAGGTTGGCCACCCCGGCCCAGCGGGCGGCCATGCCCCCCACCCAGCCGTCCACCGAGGAGTGGGTGTTCAAGATATCGGTATGCTGGCTTTTGAGCAGGGCGCGCAGCTTGAGGATGGCCGGGAGATCCCAGGGGCCGCGCATGTCCAGAGGATGGAAGGTGAGCCCCTGGGCCTCGGCCGCCTTGCGCAGCTTGCCCGTGGGACAGCCCACCAGGGACACTTGGTGGCCGCGCCCGGCCATGCCCAGGCATTCGGTGAGGATGCGTATCTCTTGGCCGCCCCACCCGTTGGACCATTCAGAATGTATAATATTAAGAGGCTTCATCGTGCCTTTCTTACGGTAGCCGGGGAGTTGCGTCAAGCGCGGCCCCTACCGACGCATTGACATTTTACCCTGGCCGGGCCGATACTTTGCCCGGAGGAGCATTGTGGCCAACAAACTACAGCCTAGCCTGCAACAACTCAGCGAACGTTTGGATTACTCTTTCCGCGACCCTACCCTGCTCATGCAGGCGGTCCGTCACTCATCCTACATCCACGAGCACCCGGAGCAAGGGGGGCAAAGCTACGAGCGCCTGGAGTTTTTGGGAGACGCGGTGCTGGAGCTGGTGATTACCGAGTTCCTGTACCAGCGTTTCCCCGAGGCCAGCGAGGGCCATCTGAGCAAGGCCCGGGCCGGGGTGGTCAACGAAAACCGTTTGGCCACGGTAGCCCGCTCCCTGGAGCTGGGGCCCTGCCTGCTCCTGGGCCGGGGAGAGGAGATGCAGGGCGGCCGGGAAAAGCCCTCCATTCTGGCCGACGTGGTGGAGGCCATCGCCGCGGCCATCTACCTGGACGGCGGCCTGGATCAAGCCCGCCGGGTGCTCAGCGCCCTGTTGACCGAGGTGGCGGAAAAGGCCCTGCTGCGCACCCCCAAAAAAGACTACAAGACCCGCTTGCAGGAAGAGGTGCAAGAGGTGCTGCACCTCACCCCCGGCTACGAGCTTATCCACTCCGAGGGGCCGGACCACGCCAAGATGTTCACCGTGGCCCTGGTCATCGACGGCCGCCGGGTGGCCACCGGCAGCGGCCGCTCCAAAAAAGAGGCTGAGCAGGACTCGGCGAGACGTGGGCTGGATGCCTGGCGTTTGATGGAATGGGGGTAACCGGCTGCGCCAGCCACCGCATCCCTGCGTTGTCGGCGTCACTCGTTCCTCACTGTAGGCTCGGCTACAGCTGCGTCCCTGGTTAGCCTGCCTCCTTGTCTTCCGGCACTTGGCTGAGCCGGATTAAAGGCAGCGACCGCTTTAGGCTAAATCTTGAGCCTCCTTCACCAGCACCCGAAACAATCAGTCTCGTTTCAGCACCCACCAAAGCAGAGGCGGCGCGGCCAACAGAATCAGGGCGGCGATGCCCATTTGCCAGCCGCCGGTAAAGTCAGCCAGGCTCCAGGCGATAAGGGCATACACCCCCAAAGCTATCCCCGCCCCGGCCCAGATCAAAAGCCAGGGCGATTTTTTCCTGCCGCGTTCCTGCTCCATGCCGCTCCTCGTTTCGCACTCCCATCTTAGCCTGGCCAACTTTTGGACGCCAGCCCCCTAGATCGCTTAATTCATCACCATTTAACAGGACCAAACCGCAATCCAAGCCCAACGGAAAATTAATACAAAAGGCTCCAACTTATTTAAAAAGAATTTGTACTTATAGCCGGCACAGCCAGGGAGTGCCAGGCAAGGCGGCGGCGAGCGCAGGCCGCAGGCGTATTGATTAATACGCCGAGGCCTAAGCGACGCTGCCAACGCAGCATGGCGCTTCCTGGCGAAGCCGGGCACGCGGCTTTTAAAAAACGTAAGGGCTAAAAACCCCCTTGCGATCCATATTTGCCTGTGCTAGTTTGCTGCCGCATCGGGCGTCCGGCCCGATTGTTAAGGTAGCGAGGAGCGACGAAAGCAACACCATGGTCAGCAACGCCTCCCATAGCGTCCGCACCTATGCTTACGTCTATTGCTACTACTATCGGCCGCCCCGCGGCTGATAACTACCCCTACATAAACACCCATACCCCCAGTCCAATAGGATAATCATGCCCTCGCCGCGCTTTGCGGCAGGGCGGCGGACCCCTGTACATCGTGGAGATAATCATGTTGCAGCGATGCCTGTTGACCATTCTCAGCCTGTTTATTGCCCTGAGCTTCCTCGCTCCCGCGGTTTCTGCCCAGACCGTGTTGACCTATAGCAACTTCTTCCCTCCCACCCATGCCCAGAGCCAATTGGCTCAGGCCTGGTGCGATGAAGTCAAAAAACGCACGGGCGGCAAGGTGAACGTGCAGTACTTCCCCGGCCAGACCCTGACCCCGGCCCGCCAGGCCTATGACGGCGTGGTCAACGGCCTGTCCGATCTGGCCATGGGCTGCTTCGCCTACACCCGGGGCCGTTTCCCGGCCATGGAGGCCCTGGACCTGCCCCTGGGCTATGAGAGCGGCACCAAGGCCACCAAGGCGGCCAACCTCTTTGTGGACAAAATCAAGCCCAAGGAGCTGGACCAGGTGGTGGTGATGTATGTGCACGCCCATGGTCCGGGCCTGCTGTTCACTCGTGACAAGGCGGTCAAAAGTCTCGAGGACATCAAAGGCCTGAAGATCCGCTCCCACGGCACCTCGGCCAAGCTGGTCAAGGCCCTGGGCGGCGTGCCGGTCACCCTGCCCATGCCCGACTCCTACCAGGCCCTGGCCCGGGGCATTGTGGACGGCTCCTTCTACCCGGTGGAGTCCAACCTGGGCTGGAAGCTGGCCGAAACCGTGAAGTTCGGCACCTGGAGCCTGCCGGTGGCCTACACCACCACCTTCTTCGTGGTGATGAACAAGGCCCGCTGGAAGGCCCTTCCCGAGGAGGTGAAAACCACCATCCGTCAGATCAACCAGGAATGGGCGGCCAAGACCGGGGCCACCTGGGACCAGGCCGACCAGAAGGGCTTGGAGTTCTTCCTGGCCCAGTCCGGCCGCAAGATCATCAAGCTCAGCCCGGCCGAGGGCGAGCGTTGGCGCCAGGCGGCCCAGCCGGTGATCACCGAGTACGAGCTCTCATCCACCAAGCGGGGCCTGGACGGTAAGGCGGTGGTAAAGGCGGCCCAGGAGGCCCTGGCCCAGGCCAGCGAGAAGTAAGTTAAGCCCATGGAAAACTTTGATCGCCTCACCGGCTATCTGGTGAGCGCTCTCAAGGCGGGTGGGGGCCTGTGCCTGGTGGCCATGATGGCCCTCACCTGCCTGGACGTGGTGTTGCGGGCCACCGGCAGCCCCCTGGAGGGCGCGGTGGAGTTGGTGGCCTGGCTGGGGGCCCTGGTGTTGGCCCTGGCCCTGCCCCAGACCCAGGCCCGCAACGGCCACGTAGGGCTCATGTCGCTGGTGCAGCGCCTGCCGCGCCGCTCCTCGGCCACGGTGCAGACCCTGGCCGCCCTGGGCTCGCTGGCCCTGTGCGGGGCAGCGGCCTGGCAGAGCTGGGTCTACGCGGGACAGCTTTGGGCCAGCAACGAAATATCCATGACCCTGGGCCTGCCCCAGCACGTGCTGGCCCGGGTCATATCCCTGGGCCTGTGGGTAACCTGCCTGGTCATCGCCGGGCAGACTTGCGCCCTTATCCAAAAGGCGGTGCGCCCATGAGCCCGGCGGTGGTGGGCCTGGTGGCCCTGGCCCTGATGCTGATGATCTTCTTCAGCGGCATGCCCGTGGCCTACGCCATGGCCCTGGTGGGCTGGCTGGGCTTTTCCTATTTGGTCTCGCCCCAGGCGGGGCTGGGCCTTTTGGCCCGGGACCTGGTGGGCACCTTTTCCAACTACGGCCTGGTGGTCATCCCCCTGTTCACCCTCATGGGGCAGCTTGCCCTGCACTGCGGGGTCAGCCGCCGCCTCTACGACGCGGCCCGCGCCATGAGCGGCTCCACCCGGGGCGGCCTGGCCATGGCCACGGTGCTGGCCTGCACCGGCTTTGGCGCGGTGTGCGGCTCTTCCCCGGCCACTGCGGCCACCATGGCCACGGTGGGCCTGCCGGAGATGAAGCGCTTTGGCTATGATAGCGGCTTTGCCGGGGGCACCGTGGCCTCCGGCGGGGGGCTGGGCATGCTCATGCCCCCCAGTGTGGTGCTCATCGTCTACGGCATCCTTACCCAGCAGTCCATCGGGCGTTTGTTCGTGGCGGCCATCGTACCGGCGGTGGTGATCTGTGCCATGTTCATGCTGGCGGTGTTTCTGGTCTGCTGGTGGCGTCCCGAGCTGGGCCCTCCCGGTGAAAAGGTGCCTTGGCGGCAAAAGATCGCCTCTGTGTTGCAGCTGGCCGAGGTGCTGGCGGTTTTCCTGCTGGTCATGGGCGGGCTCATCGCCGGGATGTTCACCCCCACCGAGGCCGCCGGGGTGGGCGCGGGCGGCATGCTCTTGGTGGGCCTTATCCGCCGCTCGCTAAGCTGGGCCGGTTTCAAACGGGCGGTCAGCGACACCCTGTGGACCTCGGCCATGACCATGATGCTGGTGGCCGGGGCGGTGGTGTTGGGCCACTTTTTGGCCATCACCCGCCTGCCCTTCATGATCGGCCAGACCGTGGCAGCCCAAGCCTGGCCCGGCTGGGTGGTGGTGATGGCCGTGGTGCTCATCTACTTGGTGGGCGGCTGCTTCATCGACGCCCTGGCCCTGATCATGCTCACCATCCCCATCTTCTACCCGCTCATCACCGGCCTGGGCTACGACCCCATCTGGTTCGGGGTGATGATCGTGCTGGTGACCCAGATGGGAGTGATCACCCCGCCGGTGGGGGTCAACGTCTACGTGGTGGCGGGCATCGACGGCCAGACCGCGCTATCGGCCATCTTCAAGGGAGCCATGCCTTTTCTTTTGGCCCTGGCCCTGGGCGCGGTGCTCCTCACCGCCCTGCCCGCCCTGGCCACTTGGCTGCCGGGAGTAATTTATTAGACAAACCATGTGTTCAAAATAGGCCCGAGGGCGGTTAATCGCCTGGGCCAGCCCGCATATAGCATGAGGGTTGGGCGGCGTTGGATCACCATGCAGTATTCATGACGCCGTCATGCAAAAGGCAACCGGCCAATCAACCTGTGTCTCGCACCAGGCACAGCCAGGGAGCGCCAGGCAAGGCGGCGGTGAGCGCAGACCGCAGGCGTATTGCTATATACGCTGAGGTATAAGCGATGCCGCCAACGAAGCATGGCGTTTCCTGGCGCAGCCGGACGCCCGGCCCTCATGATATATGCGGGCTTGTCATGGTATTCTTGGACAGAGCCGGTGCTATTTAAAACCCGGCGGGAGATGCCATGACTACGCTCATAATCGCGGTAAGTGCCTCTATACTTATCTCGGCGCTGTGTTCCTTGTTGGAGTCGGTTCTCTACTCCACCAGGATCATCACCCTGGAGGCCGCCGCAGCCTCGGGCAACCGCCTGGCCCTGGCCATGCGGGCCTTCAAGTCTCAGGTGGACCGCCCCCTGGCGGCGATCCTCATCTTGAACACAGCGGCCAACACCGCCGGGGCGGCCCTGGCGGGTTGGGCCGCGGGCCAGGTATGGGGCGCGGGCTCCTTGTGGGCTTTTTCGGTGTTTTTCACCCTGGCCATCCTTATCTTCAGCGAGATCCTGCCCAAGACCGTGGGGGCGGTCCACTGGCGCAGCCTGTGGGCCCCCTCCATCTTTCCCTTGCGAACCATGATCCTTGTGCTCAAGCCGGTCATCTGGCTCACCCAGGCCCTGACCGGCATCATCACCCGCACCAGCAAAAAGGGCTCGCCGGTGAGCGAGGAAGAAATCCTGGCTGCCGCCCATATGGGGGCCCGGGGCGGGGAGATCAGCCGCATGGAGGCGGAGCTGATAAGCAACATCATCGGCCTGGAGGAGATAACCGCCGCGGATATCATGACCCCTCGCACCATGATGCTTTCGCTCAGCGGCGAGCTGACCGTGGACGAGGTTGAGCTGGACGCCCGGCGCTGGCCTCACACCCGTATCCCGGTGTGGCAGGAAACCCCTGACGAGGTCAAGGGCTACGTGCACAAGGACGACATCATCCGCCTGGAAGGCCGCGACTTGGACAGAACCCTGATGAGCTTTATCAAGCCGGTGCGTTTCGTGCCCGGGGGGGCCAATGCCCTCAGGCTGTTGGCCAGCTTTTTGGCGCTCAAGGAGCACCTGGTCATCGTGGTGGACGAATACGGCGGGGTCATGGGCATGGTCACCCTGGAAGACGTAATCGAATCCCTAGTAGGCTCGGAAATCGTGGACGAAACCGATCAGGAAGTTGATTTGCAAGAGCCCGCCCGGCGCCGAGCCCGGGCCATGCTCAAAGCCAGCGAGGAACAAGAGCAACCATGAGCAATTTCGACCTGGACTTAATAGTTATCGGGGGGGGTGGCAGCGGAGGATTCACCGCGGCCACCACGGCTATGAAAACCGGCGCCAAGGTGGGCATGGCCGAGGCGGGACGCCTGGGCGGACTGTGCATGCTGGCCGGCTGCATGCCTAGTAAGACCCTTTTGCACTCTGCGGCCCAGATCAAGGCCCAGGGGGTGAACGGCATGGCCGCCTACCCCACGGTGCACCAGTTCACCAGAGCGGTGGTCAACCACCTGGCCGGGGGCCGGGTGGAGAGCGTGGAGGCCAAACAGAAGCAAGGCCTACAGCTATTCCGGGGCGCGGCCCACTTTGTTGACCCTCACACCGTGGAGGTGGACGGCCAAAGGGTCAGCGCGGCCAAGATCGTCATCGCCACGGGCAGCGAGGAGGCGGTGCCCCCGGTGCCCGGCCTGGCCGAAAGCGGCTATCTGGACTCCGATGCCTTCATGAAACTGCCCGAGCTGCCCGAGTCGCTGTTGGTTTTGGGCGGGGGCACCCAGGCGGTGGAGCTGGCCCAGGTGGCGGCGCGCATGGGGGTCAAGACCACGGTGGTGCAGCGCTCAGCCCATCTGGTGAGCAAGATTGATCCCCGTTTCGGCCACATCCTGGCCGAGTCCCTGAGCGAGGACGGGGCCACGGTCTACACCGGCACCGAGCTGAGAGAGGTGCGCCGCGAGGACCAAACCGTAACCGCCGTCTTCACCCACCAGGGCAAGGAAGTGAGCGTGAGCGCCCAGGCCTTGCTGCTCTCCCTGGGGCGCAGGCCCCACACCCGGAGCCTGAACCTGAAGGCCGCGGGAGTGGACACCGGCATCCGGGGCGAGGTGTTGGTGGATCGCTGCATGCAGACCAGCCAAAAGCACATTTTCGCGGCGGGCGACGTGACCGGCTGGACCATGGTGGTGAACCTGGCCGTGCTCCAGGGCCGCACCGCCGGATACAACGCCACCCATGAGACGCCCCGGGAAATCGACGACCGGGTGCTGCCCACGGCCATCTTTACCGACCCCCAGTTCGCCCAGGTGGGGCTCAGCTTGGAGCAGGCCCAGGCCGCCGGGCTGGATTGCCTGGAGGCGGACTATGATCTGGGGGAGATGAGCACGGCCAAGACCTACCCGGAGAGGATCCGCGGCTACATGAGCCTGCGGGGCGAAAAGGGTTCCGGCCGCATCGTGGGGGCCGAGGTGGTGGCCCCGGAGGCCTCGCTGATGATCCACGACATGGCCGTGGCTATCAAGATGAAGGCCACGGCGTCGGACATCGCCTCCATCCCCTACATCCACCCCAGCCTGGCCGAGATCAGCGAGTTTACCGCCGGCCGGCTGGCCAAGATGTTGAGGGCCTGATCCGTCGGGTACCCGGGTAGGCCCAAGGAACTTGGCGCGACCGGTCAACCCCGGCCAAATTAAGCGGCAAGTGAAAGTGATTTTGGACGAAAATTTCCGGCAGAGCGAGTGCCCCCAGATGCCCTGAGCTTACTCGCCATCCTGGCGTTTGGGGGGGCACGCCTTCCAGCCCAGCGACTCCATGCAGTCATCTAACGAGCCGGGCACCACTTGGCCCAAGAAGCCGGCCTTGCGCCGGCAATGGGCCATGTCGGTTTCCAGGGTGGAGTAGTCGTTCAGGTCGTTGCACCAGCGCTCGGTTGCGCAACCAGCAGCGAGCAACAGCAGCAGGCAAACCAGAAAAACGGCCGCCCATCTTTGCTTGGCCCCCTGCATTGGGAATGGATACTTGGTTGGCTTAGTCGGCTTAATGTCCACAATCTCCCCCAATGACGTGAACCAAGTCTTCGGTGGCACTCCCGCAAAATGACAAAATTCGGGAGCCGACATATTTTATATTTCAATGCCAACACAGTATTTTAATATGCGATTTAAATAATAATTTAATATATTTTGATCATCATAATATTAATACTAATTTTTGTTTGGCCGATTGCCAAATATAAAACGCGCCGGTCCCCCATAGGGAACCGGCGCGTTGCTTGCCAAGTATTGGGATGGGCTAGCTTTCGGTGGGGACCTCCATACCCATGTCCGTCAGGGCGCCGCGGGCCCGCTCTTGCACCGCCTGTCCGGCGGGCTGGCTCAGGATTTCCTTGTAAATACGGGCGGCGGCTTGGGTGTCGCCGGAGGCGGCCAACACTCGCGCCTGGTCCAGCTTGTAGATCTGGCCCAGATTGGGGCCGGCCACGGCGATGGCCTGTTCATAGGCCTGCACCGCATCCTTGTATTTTTTCTTCCCTTCCAAGGCCTGGCCCAACCCGTGGAAGGCCAGGGGTGCCAGATCGGCCCCCAGGTCGCCCTCCTGAGTCAAAGCCTCGAACACTTGCTGGGCCTGGTCCCACTGGCTCAGGCCCAGGCGCAGGTCGCCCAGGGCCAAACGGGCCTGCATACCGGCCGGAGTGGAGCCGTAGTCGTCGGTGACCTTGGCCAGATCAGTGGCCAACTTGGCGCTCTGGTCCTTGTCCAGCTTGCCCTCCACCGCTGCCGCGTAGCCGCTCATAACCGCGGCCAACTCGGTGGCGGCGGTTTGCTCGCGCCAATCAAAGTAGGTCTTGAGCCCCAACGCCGCGGCCACAATAAGGGCCACCACAGTGGCGCCCCACAGCACCTTGTTGAGGTTTTCTTTGCTCCAACGGATAACCCGGTCGCTCAGGGTGATGAACTCATCGGGCTCTTTGAGCAACTTTTTGCGATCCACCTTGGCCATGATAACTTCCTTAACCGTCGGGCGAGTGGGCTAGCCCTTTACCTCGTCCTTTATGCGTTTTATATGTCCGCGTCCCAGGCCCTTTACCTCGCAGCCCAGTTCAATATATCGCCGGATGCGCTCGTCGTCCAAGAGGGCGAAGCAATCCACTATGGCCACCGGCCCGCCGCAGGCCTGAACCACCCAGTCCGGTTCCAGCTCCAAATACTGGGCGTGGCGCACGCAAAGCACCACCGCGTCAGCCCCGGAGAGCGCCGAGGAAAGGTCCTGGCTGACCTGAAGGTCCTTGAGCCCTTCCTGGTTGCGGAAAAAGCGGGCTCGGCTGGCGCTGGTTACGGGATACTCCTCCTGCTTGGCGAACTCCCACCAGGTAGGCACGTAGGGGTCGTGCACCGCGATGTCCGCCCCCATCTCGGCCAGGCGCCGCACCACCAACTCGCTGCCCGAGTAGCGGGTGTCGCCCACATCCTCGCGGTAGGCCGCGCCCAAGACCACGATGCGGCTGTTGGGCACAATGGCGCCCAGGTTTCTGAGGGCGTCGCGCACCAGCTCGGCCGCGTGCAGGGCCCGGCTGTCGTTGATGTCGATGGCCATGGGGGTGACCTTGAACAACGGATGCCGGAAACCCATGAGGTGGTGGTAGGCCCACACCCCCAGGCCGCCGTCCTTGGGCAGGCAATAGCCGCCGATGCCCGGGCCTGGCAACATCAGGTTGTTGTGGGTGGGCCGCATGCGGATGGCGTTTATCACCTTTACGATGTCCACTCCGTTGGTCTCGGCAAAGGTGCTCCACTCGTCCATGAAGGCCAGAATAGAGGCCCGAAAGCTGTTCTCCACGATCTTGGTGGTCTCACTCTCCATGGGCCGGTCCAGCACGGTGAGAGGATACTCGGCCACGTTGAGCACCTCGGAGAGGAACTTTTCCACCCGCTGGCGGCTCTCAGGGTTCACTCCGGCGCACACCCGCCAGAAGTCGCGGATGCTTCTGACATACTCGCGGCCGGGCATCACCCGCTCAAAGCTGTGGGCCAAGAGGGGTTCGGAGTCTATTCCCCGCTGCTCAAAGGCCTTTTTCATGATGGGGTTGGCCACGTACTCGGTGGTGCCCGGCGGCACCGTGGTCTCGATCAAGACCAGGCACGAAGAGGGAACCTTCTCACCGATAACCTTGAGGCTGTCCTCCAGGGCGGCCATCTCCACGCTGCCCTGGGTCACATCGGCCAGGGCCTGTTTGGAGTAGTCGCACTGCACGTCCACCACCACCACGTCGGCGTGAGTGAGCGCCTCATAGGAAAAGGAGGCAGTGAGGGTCCTTTTGTCGTTTACGCAGCGGGCAATGGTCACGTCAACTTCCGGGTCCTCGGCCTTCACCGGGGCCACGCCCCGGTTGAGCAGGGGAATCTTCCAGAAGCTACGGGTGCTGGGGCGCTGCATGCCGATGACGAACTTGCCGGGCTGGCCGTAGGAGCCCACGCTGTCGGCCACCACCGCGGCCATCACCGCGCCCACGAAGCCCACGCCCATGACCACCACGATCTCGCGCCTCAGAGAGCGCTGTTCGGCCACCAGATCGGCCAAGCGCTGGTTTTCAGCGGCGTATTCGGCCTCCCCGGGCAAGGGGAAAGACTCGCCCTCGGGGCTCAGGGATACCTGTGGCTCTTCTTGACTCATGTGGATGTGGTCTCCTTATGTCTGCGATCCGCAAAGCAGACAGGCACTTTGGTAAACTCATTGAATACAGTGGTGCGTTTGCGTAGTCAAGAGCCGCATGACCCGGTGGGGCTTATTTAAAATTTATGTAACCAAGCCACATTGACCCCGCCACGTCTTTAAAGGCAGACTAGCGTTCATGTGGCGGGCTAAGCTAAAAATACCGGCTTTGGCGTTCCTGTTGCTGCTTTGGGCGGTTCCGGCCCTGGCGGGCAGCATATCCTTAAGGGTCTCGGTTACCCCTCGGCTGCACCAAGGCGAGCTGACCCTCAAGGTGGTAGTGCTCAACCGCGGCTTGGAGGCGGCCCACCACCTCAGGGTGAGCGCCCTGGCCGGAGGTACCACCACTCGGGCCCAAGGCCCGGCGGTACTGGAGTCCGGCCAAAAGTCCACCATCGCTCTAGCCGCGCCCTTTTCCCCGACCCTGCCCGGCACCTACGGGGCCCTGGTCAGGGTGAACTACACCGATCAGAATAATTATCCCCTTAGCGCATTATCCTGGGGGGTGTTCTCTCACCAAAAAGCCGCCGCTGCGGACATCAGCGTCAAGGGCCGGGCCGGCGCGCCCCTGCCCGGCAAGCCTCCGGCCTTTGTGCTGCGCAATCCGGGCAAGACCCCCCGCCGGGTGAGCCTGGTGATCATGGCCCCCGGCGAGATGACACCGCGCCTTTTACGCCGGGAGCTGGTACTGCAGCCGGGACAGAGCCGCACCGTGGAGGCGGCGCTGAGCAACCGGGGGGCCTTGGACGACTCCACCTATCCGGTAGTGGCCCTGGCCTCTTATCAGGAAAAGGGCCTGCAACACACCACCGCCGCCGTGGCCCTGCTCAAAGTATCCACCCCGCCGGACATCCTGTACACCTGGCGGCCCTGGCTGTGGGCCCTGGCCGGGCTGCTGGCCGCCCTGTTGCTGGCCCTGTGGCTGCGGAGCCTGGGCAAGGAGCCTACCGCCGAACCCAAGGGGTGGGCCTTCTGCCTGGAGCTGGCCGTGGCTCTCATTTGCGCGGCCTACACCTTGGCTTATTTGGCTCCCGGCCTGCTTATCAAAGAAAGCATCACCACCGGCGGCGACACGGCCAGCCATTATTATAGCGCCTGGTATCTCAAAAACGTGCTCCTGCCTTCGGGCCGGATCTCGGGCTGGTGCCCCGGCAACCTGGCCGGCTACCCCATGTTCCAGTTCTACTTCCCCCTGCCCTTTTTGGGCATGGTGCTCTTATCGGCGGCCGTGCCGCTAAGTGTGGCCTTCAAGCTGGTCACCGCCGGGGGCGCGATGGTCATGCCCCTGGCCGTGTTCCTGGGCCTGCGCCTGGCCCGGGCTCCTTTCCCGGCCCCTTCTCTGGGGGCGGTATTCAGCCTGCTTTTCCTGTTCAACCAGACCAACTCCACCTTTGGGGGCAACCTGCCCAGCCTGTTGGCCGGGGAGTTCACCTATTCCTACAGCCTGGCCCTGATGGTGGTGTTTCTGGGGTCGGTGGCCGGTGACATTGACCAGCGCCGCCATCCTCTGCGCTCGGCCCTGTGGCTGGCCGCCACCGGCCTTTGCCACGGCGGGCCGCTTTTGTTCGGGGTGTTGGCCGGGGGCTGCTTCTTGTTCTCGCGCCAGGCGGTGGGCCGGGCCCTATATTTGGGCAAGGTCTACGCCCTGGCCTTTGCCTTTATGGGCTTTTGGATCGTGCCCCTGATGGCCTTGGCCGCCTACAACTCGCCCCACAACATGGTGTGGATCATCAGCAAGTGGGACACGGTGCTGCCTCCCCTGCTGCTGCCCCTCATGGGCCTGGCCTTGGCCCATTTCCTGTGGCACATGGTTAAGCGCCTGCGGGACGGCGGGTCCTTGGATGCGGCGGCCTTTTTCGGGGGCCAGGTGGTCTTGGCCTCTTTGCTGTATTTAGTGGCCTTTCACATCAACGTCATCGACATCCGCTTTTTGCCCTTTGCCTGGCTGAGCATCACCCTGTGGGCCGCCTGGGCCCTGGCTGAATGGCTGCGCCGGGCGCCCGCATCCTGGGCCGCGCCCCTGCTGCTCCTGGTGGTGGTGCTGCTGGCCGTGGGTCATAGCGTGAGCTACATACCCCGCTGGGCCTCTTGGAACTACAGCGGGATTAAGGCCGCGCCGGGATGGCGTGACTTCCAGCAACTGAACCAATTCCTCAAGGGCGGCCCTGATGACCCCAGGGTGTCCTATGAGCACGGCATCGCCCACCGCCGGGCAGGCTCGGTGCGGGCCATGGAAAGCCTGCCCCTGTTGGCCGGGCGCTCCACCCTGGAGGGGCTCTACATCCAGTCCTCGCCCAGCTCGCCGTTTATCTTCTACTTGCAGTCTCTCACCTGCGAGCATCCCAGCACCCCCATAACCGGCTACTCCTACGCGGGCTTTGATCTGGACCGGGCTCTGGATCGTTTGCGCCTGTTCAACGTGTCCCAGTTGGTGACCGTGACCAAGCCGGTAAAGCAGGCCGCCGTGGCCCACCCAGGCTACAAGCTGCAAAAGCAGATAGGCCCCTACAGCGTGTTCGAGGTCCAAGGCGCGAGCGCATACGTGGTGCCGCTACGCTACAAGCCGGTGCTGGTGACCGGCAAGGAGTGGAAATACACTGCTTTTGACTGGTTCCGTGGCGATGATTTATCGGTGCCCCTGGTGTTCGCCGGCAAGGATAAAGCGGGCGACCTGAGCCGCTTTGCCGCTGTGAGCCCAACTCTGCCGAAAACCCTTCCCCAGGTGGCCCTACCTCCGGCCAAGGTCACCTCCCAGGTGGGCTGGCAAGAGATCAAGATCACCACCGACCGCCTGGTGCCCCTGCTAATCAAGGTGTCTTATCACCCCAACTGGAAGGTGGAAGGGGCGGCCCAGGTGTTTTTGGTTTCGCCGTCCTTCATGCTGGTCTTCCCCCAGAGTCACGAACTGCGCCTGAGCTTTGGCCGCACCTGGCCCAATTACCTGGGCCTGGTGCTCAGCGCCCTGGCCTGGCTGGCCGCACTGGTGTGCCTGCCCGGAGTGCGGCGGCTGGCTTGGGCCCAGGCCCTGCGCCGTGGGGTGAATCGGCCCTTGAATGCTCTGTCCGGGGCGGTGGAGCGCGACCTGGCCCGGCCTCTGGTCTGGTGCTCGCGCCGCTCCGGGGTTTTGGCCCTGGCTGGTCTGGTGGTGGTGGCTGGCGGGGCGGGGGCCTATTACCTTATGGGGCTCAAGGCCGATGCCACTGTGGCCTTCAACCGAGGCCTAGCCGCTTATGACGCCCACGACTATGTCAAAGCCGAGGCCCTGTTCCGCCAAGCCGAACAGCGCTTCCCCCGTTCCATGATTATCGACCACACCTTGAATCATCTGGCCATGAGCCTGTTCCTGCAAAAACGCTACGCCCAAGCCGGGGAGGTCTGGCAAGACCTGTTGCGCCGCTTGCCCGAAACCGCCTTAAGGCCCCAGACCCTGTATCACCTGGGCCTGGCCGAGATGAAGCTGGGCCATGGAGAGAAGGCCCGGTCCTATTGGCAACAAGTCCTAAACGGCTACCCCAAACATGCCTATGCCAAGCACGCCCAGGCCCGCCTAAAGGAATCAAAAACGTCCTTAAAGGTGCCCAAATAAAAAAACAGTAACTGGCTATGACATACTAATACTCATTCTCATTAAAATTTAAGTGCACCGTGATTATTCCTAGGGCAGGAGTCGCCCATAGGTTAAATTTTAGGAAATTTGGTGGTTGAAAAGACCTAATCTTTATCAGGTAAAAGCACATTGATCACATATGGCAAAACGATAATGTTATCTAAATCTTGTCTGAATTAATTTTTAGTGAAATTTTGTTCAAAAATAAAGAGTTAATAAATAGCCGACCTCCTGAATCTCGTCCTATGCCTGCTTTACCAACGACCGGCCAATGAAAAACAGGCCCCATTGATATTTATCCACATCAAAATTCCCCATCCACTCGCAGGCCTTATGGCAGGGCTCCACTCTACGTCAACCATAAAAAAGCGCCCCGGACCGCTAGACCCGGGGCGCTAATTACGAACGGTTGTAATCTATAGGCCGCGCGCGCTGGCCAAACGGTTGAGCAGCTCGCTGCTGGGGCTGGCCAAGGTGGTAGTGGTCTCGGTAGTGCTGGTGGAACTGGTGGTAGAAGTGGTGGCTGTAGTGTCTGTTGGCGTAGTGGTAGTGGGCTTGGTAGTGGTCACGTTGGTCCAGTCGGGAATTTCTTTGGCCATAGCCCGGTTGACCGCATCTACCTGTTCAGGTGCCTCATTAACCACCGCCTGGGCTATTTCAGTGGCCATGTCGGGTACCTCGATTGCCATCGCCACGGCGATATCGCTGGCCATATCTGGGTAGAGCTTGGCCGCCTGCGCAGCTATCTCCGCCGCGGAGTCACGCTGCTCCACACCCATTCTAATGAACACCTCGACTGCCGCTTGAGCAATATCCTTCTTACCAGCGCTTTTCAATGCATTCTGGACTTGTTTTAACTTAAAAGGACTCAGTTCAGCCTGGGCAGGACTGGAAGCAAAAACCGCCACTCCCGCCACCAAGATACAGCACAGGCAAGCCAGCATCTCCACGGAGGCGCCGTTCACCAACCGTCTTCGTAGAAAGTCCATGATTACCCCCCCCAAAGCCTATTAATTACTACAATAATATAGTATATACAAACCCTTCACGCTCTTAAATGTCAAGCAATGAAATGGGTTGTCTTCAAAAAAATGAAGAACCTTTGTCGCGCGGCATGGACAAAAAAACGCTCCGGATCCAAAGATCCGGAGCGCCGTTGATAGCTGATTAAGGCTTAGAGGCCGCGCGCGCTGGCCAAACGGTTGAGCAGCTCGCTGCTGGGGCTGGCCAAGGTGGTGGTGGTATCGGTAGTGCTAGTAGTGCTGGTGGTAGAAGTGGTAGCCGTGGTGTCGGTGGCCGAGGTGCTGGTGGGTTGAGTCACGGTCACGTTGGTCCAGTTGGGAATATTCTCGGCCATGGCCGTGTTTACCTCTTCAACCTGATCAGGCACTTCGTTCACCACTGCTTGGGCGATTTCCGTGGCCATGTCGGGTACGGCCGTGCCCACCGCCACGGCGATGTCCGCCGCCACGGTTGGTTGGAGCTTGGCCGCTTCCGCGGCTATGGCCGCGGCAAGTTCAGGGTTATCCTTGGCCAAATCTGCCGCGATCTGAGCCATGTCCCCCGCGCTAGCGGCATTCAATTGGTCAAGAATCGTTTGGGGAAGTTGCTGGGCCTGGGCAGGGCTGGAGGAAAAGACTACCAAACCTATAGCGAAAATGCAGCACAGGCAGGCCAGCAATTTCATGGATTTAACTTTAGTATGCTGTTTATGTAGGATATGCATATCCCCCTCGCAAGGTCCATAAGTTTCACATTTATATAGCCTATATGAACCGTTCCTACCCCCATGTGTCAAGCAAATAAATTAGGTTGTCATCAAAATGACCGATAGAATTTAACGTAAATACTTGCTTTTTTTCTTGCATCATACTGGTATTTTTTGCGAGTATAAACCTGAATCATTCTGGTTATGCTCTTAAATTTCATGCCTTGGGGGATAAATCCATACATATTTTAGGAAGCGTAACCAAAACCTTTATTCACAAAATAGGGTTGGAACCAATGAACCGCCAATGCAAAAAACCCCTTGCGTGCCTCCTGGCTTTCATAGTGGCCGCATCCTGCATTTTTGCCCTTGGCATGTCCACGCCTGCCGATGCACAAATTAATCGCGAGGGTCTACCCGTAGACCCAGACGAAAATTTGGGAACCTGGTTTAGTCGTGGACCGCTGAAAGTCAGAGGGGGCTTGGAAGTAGGCTGGAAAAACCGTTCAAACATCTTCCTTAGTGAAGACAACGAGGTTTCCGACAACATCTTTGAGATCAAACCGGCCATAGCTCTACACCATGATTTTACGGAAACCAGTTTTTGGGCCATAGAATACCAAGGCACCTTTGCCCTTTATCAGGACAACACCGATAACGACTGGTCCTCCCACTATGTCCCCTTTGATTTCTTCCTGGGGGGCAAGACCGGACCGTTTGTTGAGGTGTCCAACGATTTCTGGCGCTCGGACGACCCCTATGGCAGCCAGGACCTGTACAACTTGGGCATCAAAACCAAACGCACCCAGAACGAAACTTACGTTTCGCCGGGATGGACCTTCAGCCCCAAGACCAAGGCTCAGGTTTACGCCCGCTACATTTACCTGGAATACAATGAAGACCAGGACAAGTTCCAGAACCAAAGAGAGTGGAACTACGGTGGCAAGTTCTTCTATAAGTTCTGGCCCAAGACCTCGGCCCTGTTCCAGTACCAATACGCTACCCGCGAATACTCGGATCAGCCTGACAGCACCGCCGAAGACTTCTACCGCAACGACGTCTACGTAGGCCTGGTATGGGATGCCACAGGCAAGCTCACTGGTGAGGCCAAGGTGGGCTACAGCTTCATGGACTATGACAACGAGTTCAACACCGTGGGCCAGAAGTACGAGAATTATGACACCTGGATCGCCCAGGTGAACCTTACCTGGCAAGCCACCTCGCGTATTGTGCTTACCGGATGGGTTGAGCGGGCCATTCGTCAGTCCACTCAGAGCCTGGTGGGCGACGAGTTCCCCAACAACTACTACGTGGACACCAACGCCAGATTGGGCGCCCGCTATTCCATTCTTCACAATCTGACCGCCTTCGCCATGGTGTTGGTTGGCCTCAACGAGTACAACTCCCTTGATGGCACTGACGCTCGTGAAGATGACGTCTTCAAGGGCCAGATCGGTCTGGAGTACTCCTTCCTGCGCTACCTCTACCTCACGGGCCAGTATCTGTACGATTACCGCGATTCCAACAAAGATGGCTTGGGCTACACCGACAACGTGTTC
This sequence comes from Deltaproteobacteria bacterium, assembly GCA_020444205.1. Classification (GTDB taxonomy): domain Bacteria; phylum Desulfobacterota; class Desulfarculia; order Desulfarculales; family Desulfarculaceae; genus Desulfoferula. The sequence continues at coordinate 18,044 of JAHLLJ010000027.1, forward strand.
TATGTGGGTCTGGGAGGCCGCTTCTAGAGCCCCGCCAAAAAGTGACCATCAATATTGCGGGGTAGGAGGCCGACGCCTACCCCGCGATTTATTGCTTTCCGGCGGCGTGATATATAGTATTTGAAGCGCAAAAATTTTTACTCCCACGTTAACGCCGAACCCCATCGGGTCACCAGATGGATGAGGATTCCGTGAAGGTCACAAGTTACATTGCTTCCATGGTAATCACCCTGTTGTGTGTCGTACTGGTAGCTTACCCGGCACTGGCGCTGGACAATCTCAACCGCCGCAGTCTGTTTGACAGGCCGGCGCCCAGCGAGACCCAGGGCAAACCAGCTTCAGCTAAACCGGTCGCCGAAACCGACGCCCAAACCCAGCAGAAGCAGATCACCTCCAAGGAAGTTCCCATACCCAAACTACGGCCCAAGCAAGAGCTCGCCCCTGAAATTGCCGACGAGTTCAAACAGGCAACGCAGATGGAGGTAAAGGAGTATCTGCGCCGCTATGGGGTACCGGATACCAAAAAAGACTACAAGGTGAGCCCTATGGACGTAATCGGGGTCACCGTGTTTGACGAGCCCGATCTTTCCCGGGAAAACCTGCGAGTGTCCTCCCAAGGAAGAATCAGCCTGCCCCTTTTGGGGGAACTGAAAGTAGAAGGGCTTTCTCCCCGAAAAATTGAACAGCTCATCCAAATACGCTACCGCCAGGAACAGATACTCAAGCATCCCCAGGTTTCGGTGCAGGTCAACGAGTTCAAGGGTCAGCGGGTCTTGGTCCTCGGTGCGGTGAACAACCCGGGCGGCCACACCAAGGAGGGCAACGAACGCCTAGCCGAAATGCTGGCCAAGGCGGGCGGCATCAAGTTCGACGCCGACGGCGATGTGGCCGCCAACAAGATACGCATACTCAGGACCGTCGAGGTTCCCGGAAAGCCCAAGCAGCGCATCTCCATGGAGATAGACCTGGACTCGCTTACCAGGGGCGACCATCCCGAGTACAATATGCCAATGCTAAATGGTGATGTTATCTACGTCCCGGAGGCGGCGCGCTTTTTCGTAACCGGCGAGGTTAAAACCCCCGGCTACTACAAAATCAAGGATAGATCCATTAGCGTGGTGGAAGCCATTACCATGGCCGGCGGCCTCACCCGCATCGCGGCGGGCAACCGCACCAAATTGGTGCGCTACCAGGACGGCAAGGAAGTAACCATCGAGGTACCGGTAGACGACATTTTAGACGGTGACAAGAGTAAAGACATTACTGTCCGGCCCAATGATGTAATCGTAGTTCCCCAAAGCTACTTCTAAAGGACCATCATGATATCTTCCGGTGAGGACAAAACAATTCACCTGCGCGATTACCTCGACGTAATCAAAAGGCGCCGTCTGCCAATCCTGGCAGTGTTTGTGGCCATAGTTGCCTTGGTGACCACTTATACATTTTTGGCCACCAAATATTACACCGCCACCACCCAATTATTAATAGAGCAAACCGCTCAGCGTTCTTTGTCTTTGCAGGAAGCTTTGGCCGTGGATAGCTCGGCCATGGATTTTTATCAGACTCAATACCGCCTCATCGAAAGCAGGGCCATTGCCGGTAAGGTGGTCCAGACCCTGAAGCTCTATAAGCTGCGCGAGTTCGGCGCCGTCACCCCTGATGACCTGGCGGAAGGCGAAAAGCTGCCTACCGAGGAAGAAGCCATTCGTACGGCAATTGACATTTTTAGCAAAAAGCTGAAAGTCGCACCCATACGCCAAAGCCGCTTAGCAAACATATCCTTCACTTCCAAGGACCCGATCTTGGCGGCCAAGGTAGCCAACACCACGGCCAAGGCTTACATAGACTACGTAATGGATCGCAAGCTGGCCATCAGCCAGATGGCGGTCAAGTTCCTTTCTCGCCGTATAGAAGAGCAAAGACGCAAACTGCAAGCCTCACAGTTTGCCTTGCAAAAGTATATGGAAGAAAACCGTCTGGCTACGGTTATCTCGGAAAATTACAACGAAATCACCACCCAAAAACTGGCAGATCTTAACCAGCAGTTGGTGGAGGCCGAAACCGCCCGCAAGGAGGCCGAAGCCCGCTACCGCCAAGCCCTCAAGGCTCGCAAGGGGCAATATCAGTTCGAGGGCATCAAGGAGTTCATGGATAGCCCGGTTATTCAGAAGGTCCGGGAGCGTGAGCTGGAGTTGTCCAAGCGGGAGGCCGAGTTGAGCCAGAAATACGGCTCCAGGCACCCCAAAATAGTAGCCCTCAAGGCGGAGAAAGCCGCACTGGAACGTGAAAAGCGCGGAGAAGTCAGCCAGATAATCAACTCCCTGAAAAGCCAGCTCAGCATAGCCGAAGCCCGTGAAAGCGCCATGCGGCAAGCCCTGAACCAACAGAAGCAACAGGCGATGGATATTCGCAAAAAGGGCATCGGCTTTAGCGTTATAAAACGGGAGGTAGATACCAACCAGCAGCTCTACGACATGTTGCTGACCAAGGTTAAAGAAGCCCGCGTAACCGAAGAAATCGACGTAGGCATGGTTTCGGTGGTGGATAAAGCCCAGATACCCAAAGATCCTTCAAAGCCCAGGGTCAAACTAAACATTTTGCTGGCCGTGGTTGGCGGACTTTTAGTTGCGCTTTTTTGGGGCTTCCTCCTTGAGTATATGGACAACACCATCAAACTGCCCAGTCAAGTGGAGAATCAGCTCGGTCTTCCTTTGCTAGGCAGTATTCCTTTTGACTCTTCGCTGTTCCAAGGAAAAAACCGTAAGAAAGGCGCAACGGGCTCCCTGGTGGAGGAGGTTTCCAACCCTAAATCAGTAACCATTGAGCCACTACGCATGGTCCGCGCCTCCATCAGTCTTTCAAAGGCAGGCACCCCGCCCAAATCCTTGGTGGTTTCCAGCACCGCCCCCATGGAGGGCAAGAGTATCATATCCTCCTTCCTGGCCGCGGCCTTTGCCGAGGCCGGCAAAAAGACCCTCATCATCGACGGCGACATGCGCAAACCCCGCCAACATCGGATCTGGGGGCTTTCCAACGATACCGGATTGAGCGCCTTGTTGAGCGGACAAACAGGTATTGAACATTGCCTGCGGCGGGAGGTAATTCCCAACATCGACATAATCACTGCGGGCCCCATCCCTCCGAGCCCTTCAGAGCTGTTCCAATCGGAACTCATGTCACAGCTTCTGTCGGCCCTGGGCAAGGCCTACTCCCAAATAATCATCGACTCGCCGCCCATCCTGCCGGTAGCCGATCCCGTCATCCTGGGCAACTTGGCTGACGGAATGGTGCTGGTGGTGGCGGCGGCCAAGCTGCCCCTGCACGCCCTGCAGCAATCCGTGGAAAAGCTGAACAAATCCGATATCAATCTCTTGGGCGTCGTGTTTAACCAAACCGTGAAGCTGCGCTCCGATTACTATTACGGCGGATACAAGCATAAGTATTATTACCGCTACGACTATTACGAGGAGGGGCAGAAAAAACGCCGATCTTAAAGTATGCGCTATCTGCTAGGTATACTACTGCTCCTGGCCATTTCATTAGTTGCTGCATGGTCGGCGGCCTCACTGTTGGCGGACGGTATCGCTCCGTTGACCAAGTCCACTGCCAAGCAAAAACAGCGACAAATGGAGCAGCTTGATACCGCCCTGCTCCTCAGCCCGGCCAATGCCTTCTATTGGAACCAGCGGGCCGAACTGGCCCAGATTGATGACTCGTCCCTTTCATTCAAACAGCGCGATTACTTAGTCGAGTTCAGCCGGAGTCAGGCTTCGGCCTTGGCTCCTTCCTGGGAGGTACCTCTGCTGTCGATGGCCAATCAATGCGCCAGCCGGCAGGCATCAAATCACTTAAATGATCCGACACTCTGCCGATCACTTTATTCAGCAGTTTTATTAAGAAATCCTACCTACGGCTTCGCTCATTACAGCTATGCTGAGTTTCTCTGTGATCAAGCCCTTGCAGCATCACCAACCAAACCCTTCCAAGTAGAAAGTATTTGCCGCAAATATGGCCAAAGCCTTCACCTGATGCGCCGTACCTTACGTAATAGCTGGTTTCGAAGAGTAGAAGCCCGTGCCTATGGCCGGTGTTTTGCTCTGGTCACTGATTATTCGCAAGCGCGGATTTTAAAACCAGAAACCGACAGGCAATGGCTGCTAATGGGTTTGGGTATAGGCAAAAAACTTGTGACTAAGAATTGGCCTGCAACCAGTGTGCTGGTTTTGAAAGATCTTCAGGCAAACGACGCCGATCTAGATCAATACAGAGCACTCGCCCGTGGCTTGGAAAAGGCAGGGCAGCCCTTTGCAAGCTATGAAGTTATGCGCAAGTATGTTGCCTCTCATCCATCGGACCCCGAAGGTTGGTTGAGACTCCTGAATACTATGCTTCGTCACAAAAAGATCTTCAGCGGTTTGCAGGTGTTGGTGGTAATCAAGCAGGCCCAAAAACGGGCTGAGTTTAGCTTAGATCAGTTGCTCCATTTGGCCACAGCCGCCCGTCGGGCAGGAAAGATAAATACGGCAATTGACATCCTGGAAAATGCCATTTTGACCAACTCGGATGATCCGAAGGCGTTTGTCCAACTTGGCGAATGTTTCATGGCTGCGGCTAGGCCGAAGGAAGCCATAGAGGCATACAAAAAAGCCGTGGTATTGTCTCCGAAGTCTTCGATCTACCATGTCTATTTAGGCTTGGCCTATGCCAAGGACAAAGAATATGAAGCAGCGGTGCAGGCAATCCAGAGAGCTCTGGACTTGAACCCCAACGATAAAAAGGCTAAAACGGCCTTAAAAAAGATGGGGATATACTGACTTTCAACTCCGCTTCAACACACCTTGAAATTGCATTAAGGAGATCAATTGTCCAAGGAGAATGATATAAAGCCAAAAAAATTTGCTGTTGCCGTGGTCGGCTCTGGTTATTGGGGGAAAAACCTGGTCCGCAATTATTATGAACTTAACTGTCTTAAAATAATTTGCGATAAAAACGAAAATACGCTGGAGGAATTTCGCCGCCAATACAGAGGCATTGAGACCTGCCTGGCTCTTAGCGATATTTTGGGTCGAGAAGACATTAATGGCGTGGTAATAGCCACCCCAGCCGAAACCCACTATGCAATTGCCCGTGAGGCCCTTTTGGCCGGCAAGCACGTGTATATAGAGAAGCCTCTAGTTCTGGAGGAAAATGAGGGCCAGGATTTGATCTCCTTGGCACGCAAGCAGCAGCAGGTCCTTATGGTCGGCCATTTGCTGCAGTATCATCCGGTATTTGTGCGGCTCAAAGAGCTGATCGGCGAAGGCGCTCTGGGTAGAATCAACTACATCTACTCTCACCGCCTCAACCTGGGCAAGATCCGGCGGGAAGAAAATATCCTCTGGTCGTTTGCACCCCATGACATCTCCATGATCCTGGCCCTCGCCGGGGAGGAGCCAGAGTCGGTATACGCCACCGGAGGCAATTATCTACACCAGCGTATTGCCGATGTCACAACCACTCACCTCAATTTTCCTTCCGGTTTAAAGGCGCACATTTTCGTTTCCTGGCTCCACCCTTTTAAAGAACAAAAGCTGGTGGTGGTGGGTGAAAACAAAATGGCAGTTTTCGGTGACACCCAACCCTGGGAAGATAAGCTGCTGCTCTATCCCCATAAAATCAATTGGCAGAACAATGCCCCGGTACCGGTTAAGGGCGAACCGGAGCGGATCAAGATCACCCAAGCCGAACCCTTACGCTTGGAGTGTCTGCACTTTTTAAATTGCATGGCTGAGGGGACCGAGCCTCTTACCGATGGCAAAGAGGGACTACGGGTCCTGAAAATTCTGAAGCAATGCCAGACTTTTCTGGAGCAGGGTGGCCCGCAAGTCGACCAGGCCTCTTCTACTGATGCGCCTCCGGTGGCGACGGGCGATTTCTTCATACATGAAACTGCTTTAGTGGATGACAAGGTATCCATCGGCTCTGGGAGCAAGATTTGGCACTTCTCCCACATTTTGTCCCGTTCCCAATTGGGAGAAAACTGCAATATTGGTCAGAACGTTGTCATCGGGCCTGACGTAACCATTGGCAAAGGCTGCAAAATCCAGAACAACGTTTCGGTCTACAAAGGCGTCACTTTGGAAGACTACGTCTTTTGTGGGCCTTCAATGGTCTTCACCAACATTTACAACCCGCGAGCCGCCATACGTAAGATGGACCAAGTGCGCGAAACTATTGTGCGTACTGGCGCATCCCTGGGAGCCAACTGCACAATTGTGTGCGGCGTCACCATAGGGCAATACGCCTTTGTTGGGGCAGGCAGCATGGTCACTCGAAATGTTGCCGATCACTCTCTGGTAGTAGGTAATCCAGCACGACATATCGGATGGGTTTGCCAGTGTGGAGAAAGGTTGAACGAGGATTTAGATTGTCCAATCTGCAAAAATAACTATAGTAGAAACGATGGGGGATTAGCGCTCAATAACCAAACTTTACTGAATGAGGATTGATAATAATGCTTATGGAAACATCATTTCTAGATTGAGGAGGGAATTTTGATTTTTATTAGTTTCGATGCTCCCTGGTTGTAGTCACGGTTTAATAAACCGTTAAAAAACCGTGCAGGTACAATTCTCCTGTTAATAACAGGATAAAAACTGGTGATACAATACAAATGTATACATAATGCCAACTGATTTGATCGCTTCAGTTAGGCCGAATTTTATATAAATTGCCCCTCTCTTTCACGAATTCATCAAGCACGATAAATTGACAGCGGAGTGAAACGATTTGAAGCGTATACTGGTCACCGGCGGCGCCGGTTTCATCGGATCGCACTTGGTGGATGCCTTGCTTGAAAAGGGCCACGAGGTGCTTTGCTTGGACAACTTTTTCACCGGCTCCAAGAGCAATGTGGCCCGGCACCTGGGCAACCCGCTGTTCGAGGTAGTGCGCCACGACGTTGTGGAACCCATTTTGTTGGAGGTGGACCAGATATACAATCTGGCCTGCCCGGCCTCGCCGGTGCACTACCAGTACAACCCGGTCAAGACGGTCAAGACCAATGTAATGGGCACCCTGAACATGCTGGGCATGGCCAAGCGGGTGGGCGCACGCATCTTGCAGGCCTCCACCAGCGAGGTGTATGGCGATCCGGAAGTGCACCCCCAGACCGAAGAATATTGGGGTAATGTCAACCCCATCGGCATCCGTTCTTGCTATGACGAAGGCAAGCGTTTGGCCGAGACTCTGATGATGGACTATCACCGCAGCAACGGGGTGGACGTGCGCATCGTGCGCATCTTCAATACTTATGGCCCGCGCATGGCGGTCAACGACGGCCGGGTGGTGAGCAACTTCGCGGTGCAGTCCATCAAAGGCCAACCCATCACCATCTACGGCGACGGCACCCAGACCCGCTCCTTCTGCTACGTGGACGACCTAGTGGCCGGCATGATCGCCATGATGGAGACCGAGGAGTTCATCGGGCCGGTGAACCTGGGCAACCCCTCTGAGTTCACCATGTTGGAGCTGGCTGAAAAGATTATTAAGCTCAGCGGCTCCAGCAGCCCCCTGGAGTTTCGGCCTCTGCCGCCCGACGACCCCACCCAGCGTCAGCCCAACATCTCCTTGGCTAGTGAAAAGCTGGGCTGGGGCCCCACCGTTGAGCTGGAACAAGGCCTGGCGCCCACCCTGGAGTATTTCCGTTCGGTCCTGGCCCATGGATAATTGTGACCACGAAAAAACATTAGTTTGGTCTCCCAGTGTTGAATTTGGAAGATTGTTCCGAAAGGACGGAAATGGTTCAAGTGACGCACATGCAATTGTCTCATTCAAATTCACCCATCAGCACTATGAGGTAGGAACGACGGCATGAATATTTGCATGGTTGGCGTTGGGTACGTCGGTCTAGTGACCGGGGCCTGCTTCGCCGAATTCGGCATCAACGTGGTGTGCGTGGACAGGGTCCAGGAAAAGATCGACATGCTCAAACAGGGCAAGGTGCCGATCTACGAGCCTGGCCTGGAGGAGATGGTGTCCAAGAACGCCCGCGAGGGGCGCTTGAGCTTCACCACCGACCTGGAAGAGGGCATCAAAAACTCGCTGGTCATCTTTATCGCCGTAGGCACGCCCCAGGGCAACGACGGAGCGGCGGACCTCAAGTACGTGGAGCAGGTGGCCAAGAGCATCGGCCAGAGCATGACCGACTACAAGGTGGTGGTGACCAAGTCCACCGTGCCGGTGGGCACCGGCCAAAAAGTGGCGGCCATCATCAAGGCTAACCAGAGCTCGTCCATCGACTTCGACGTGGTGAGCAACCCCGAGTTTTTGCGCGAGGGTTCGGCCATCGAGGACTTCATGCGGCCCAACCGGGTGGTGGTGGGCACGGAGAGCGAGCGGGCCCAGGCCGTCATGCGCGACCTCTACGCGCCCCTGTACCTCATCGAGACCCCTTTCGTGGTCACCAACGTTGAGACCGCGGAGATGATCAAGTATGCCTCCAACGCCTTTTTGGCCACCAAGATCAGCTTCATCAACGAGATGGCCAACATCTGCGAGAAGGTGGAGGCGGACGTGAACCAGGTGGCCAAAGGCATGGGCCTGGACCAGCGCATAGGGCCCAAGTTCCTACACGCCGGGCCGGGATACGGCGGTTCCTGCTTCCCCAAGGACACCGAAGCCATCGCCCACATAGCCAAGGATTGCGATTACCGTTTCCGTATCGTGGAGGCGGTGATCGAGGTGAACCGCACCCAGCGCCTGCGCATGGCCGAAAAGATCGCCCAGTCCATGGGAGACAAGCTTGAGGGCAAGGTGGTGGCCTGCTTGGGGCTCACCTTCAAACCCAACACCGATGACATGCGCGAGTCGCCTAGCTTGGCCATCCTGCCGGCCATAATGAAGCAGGGGGCCAAGGTGCGCGCCTACGATCCCGCCGGCATGGCCGAGGCCATGGAGAAGATGCCAGGCCTGGTGGCCTGCGACAACGCCTATCACGCGGCCGAAGACGCCGACTGCCTGGTGATCATGACCGATTGGAACCAGTTCCGTAACCTGGACTGGGCGCGGCTGAGGGGCGTGATGAGCGGCAAGGTGGTGGTGGACCTGCGCAATGCATATAACCCTGGGCATGTTCGATCAAAAGGATTCAGCTATTACAGCGTGGGGCGATTAACAAAAAGTTTAAAATCTAGGGTACGATCATGAACTATCTAGTAACTGGAGCGGCTGGCTTTATCGGCTCTACCCTGTGCGAACGACTCCTAAAGCAGGGGCATACCGTGCGTGGTATTGATTGCTTTACAGATTATTACGCTAGATCTCTTAAGGAGGCCAATTTGGCCAATCTCCGTGACAAAGATAACTTCGAGTTCATTAAGGCTGACGTCATGAGCATTGATCCTAATGAACTTCTGGATGGAATGGAGGTTGCATTTCACCTGGCTGCCCAGGCGGGGGTGCGAAATTCTTGGGGTGAGAACTTTATGGTTTACACACATAACAATGTGCTGACCACTCAACGCCTTTTAGAATCGGCAAAGGATTCTGACCTGAAGCGCTTGGTCTACGCCAGCAGTTCTAGCGTGTACGGCGATACCCAGGATTTGCCCATGAATGAAACTGGTGTTTGCTGGCCAGTATCACCATACGGAGTCAGTAAGTTGGCTGCCGAACATCTCTGTGGCCTGTACTACAAAAACTTCGGAGTAGACACCGTTTCGCTACGATTCTTCACCGTTTACGGCCCGCGGCAGCGGCCGGACATGGCATTCCATCGTTTCATCCGCGCTCTCATAGAAGGTGAAACAATCCGCCTTTTTGGCGATGGAGAGCAATCACGTGACTTCACCTTCGTGGATGACATTGTAGCCGCCACCATATCTGCTGCCACCAAACCCGATGCGGCTGGTCAAGTATTCAATGTGGGCGGCGGCTCTAGGATGAGTGTCAACCAGGTCATCGCCATGCTGGAGGAGATCACCGGCAAAAGCGCCAAAGTGGAGCGGTTGGGAATGGCCAAAGGCGATGTGCGCGAAACGGAAGCCGATTGCTCCAAAGCCCGCCAAATTCTGAGTTACCAGTCTAAGGTGAGCCTTTGTCAAGGCTTAGCTACCGAGACCAAATGGGTGCAGAGAAACCTCAAATTCCTCCAAGATATGGTTGGCTGATTACTATTAATCCGAAACAACTTGACGATAGTTTTTGTCACTCAAAACAATGATATGTTCATGGTAATTGGTAACATTGAGTATAATCGGCGATAATGGTAGTATAATAAAATTAACGGAAAAATCATTTTTAAATTCAATCGGGGGATCGTGATTGTTGGCGTTGTCGAAACCCTTTGGGGGCAACCACCATTAAGGAAATTGTTTAAAACCAAGCAGGTGCAGTCCTTCAGTTGACAACTGGACAATACTATATAACTCTATATTATTTCGTGGGGTAATGCTTATGGTTTCATACCTAATCACTGGTGGCGCAGGCTTCATCGGATCTCACTTGAGCGAGACACTTGTCAAGCAGGGCCATCGGGTACGTGTACTTGACAATTTGTCCACAGGCAAACAGGAAAACCTGGAGCCCTCCAGTGCTGGGCCAGGCGAGTTCGAATTCATAAAGGGCGACATCTGTAATTTGGATACTTGCCAGCAGGCCCTTAATGGTGTGGACTACGTTTTGCACCAAGCGGCCCGGGCCAGCGTACCGCGTTCTATTGAAGACCCTCTTGCCACTAACGCAGTCAACGTGAACGGCAGCCTCAACGTACTCTATGCGGCCAAAGAGGCCAGGGTCAGGCGGGTTGTACTTGCCTCGAGTTCATCGGTCTATGGTAACGTTGAGCCACCCGATGCCCCGAAAGTTGAGAGTTTGCCACCTAGGCCAATGAGCCCTTATGCCGCCTCCAAGGTTTCCATGGAGCATTACGCCTCCGCCTTTTACCAAGTATACGGCCTTGAGACGGTTTGCCTGCGTTACTTCAACATCTTCGGGCCCCGGCAGGATCCCGATTCGCCCTATGCGGCGGTGATCCCAAAATTTCTATTTTGCCTGCTAAGGGGCAAAAGGCCCCTTGTGTTCGGTGACGGCAGGCAGAGCCGCGACTTCACATACATCGATAACGTTGTAGATGCTAACCTGAAAGCATGTACTGCGACCCAGGCGTCTGGGCAGTCTATCAATGTGGCTGCAGGGGTAAGCCACGATTTATTGGAGTTACTGGATATTTTAGGCGAAATAACCGAAGAACGGGTTGTGCCTGAGTTTCATCAGGCCCGCGCCGGTGATGTGCTCTATAGCTTGGCCGATCTAGCCAAGGCCCGCCGGGTATTGAGCTATGAGCCCAAGGTAGATTTTACACAGGGATTGGAACGCTTGGTCGAACTAGCTCAAATGGGTAGATACCTAGCCTGACGGTATTTGTTTTACAAATCCGTTGCGAATAGGATATTTTGCACAACATCATCCTAAAACCTAGCGATAGAAGCACTATATTGATCTGAGGAGGGACAGTAAATTTCATCTTGTTATATACATACAAATCACATTATCTTTAAATCCCGGCGAGATTCTACAGGTATAACTAAATAACATGACAATTATTTATGCAATCATATTTTGCTTAATTATTATAATTGAATACCGTAGAATTAAGAGTAAAAAATGGGATTATTTTACTGTTTTTACAATATTGTATTTATTAAAATACGTATTGCCAGGAATTTATGATCTTAGATATATTTCTTACATAGATATCGAACAACAATTCCATTTAAATTTAACAGATAATCTTATTGTATTTATTCTAATTTCTTTTTCTTATGTTTTATTTAGAACTATTTATATTTTTTTCGATAAAAGGAATATGCACAAAGTCGCTTACAGCTCAATATCACATATAATTAATATCAAACGCATTTTACTGTTCAGTGCGCTTGGGCTCGCTTCATTTTACATTTATTTTTTGCAGTTTGGGGACACAGGTAACACTGCATTTGAAATATATTTAGCAAGGGCTGGCGCAAATCCATATAGAGGACAATTCGTTTTTTTAAAGCATTTTATTCCATTACTAACTATATCTTGTGTTTTATCTTATAGTTATTACTTATTCTTAGTCAAGGATGGCTTACGCTATAAGTCAAAATATGTAATCATTATAACAACCCTTATATTCTTTTTAATTATATTCCTATATATATATTTAGGTGGAAGATCTCATTATTTAAAACTTATTTTTTCACTTTTATTAGTATATATAACGGTACGCAATAAAATTGCTTGGTGGCACATATTAATTCTTTGTGCATCTGTTACATTTCTTTTGTTCTTTGATTCATTTTATATGTATTTTCTTGGAATAAAATCTAATTACATTATAAAGCCAGTTTCATCCAACTTAATTGATAACTTTGTTCGTGCGTTTGGCCACTCTTATATATCCCTAAAAGCTGTTACCCATCTTTATCTTGAAGACGTTATTAATTATAGATATTTTATAGATTACATACTTGCAATACTGTATTTAATACCAGACAAAATATTTAGTTTTTCTGTTCCAAGCACGGTATCCTACATAAACACATACCATTTATTAGGTGTTTACAGCTCCACTGTGCCTCCTGGCTTAATAGCTTCAGGGATATACTTTGGAGGCCTACCCGGTCTCACAATAAACATATTTATCTCAGCCGCATTTCTTTCTTGGCTCAATAATAAAATGGCATTACACGGCTATAGTAAAATTTCCGAAGCCTCAGCTTATAACGTTGGAATATATTCGGTGTCTGGGATTTATTTTTGCATGGGCCTAATGAATGGGGATCCGAGAGTTTTTTTATTTGATATACTGCCTATATGCTTTTTTATTGTAGCGGTATTTATTTTAGACAAAATTAATATTTGTGTTCAAAAAAGCAGCCATAATAATTTATCGTGATATTATTTGCCTACAATGTTGCCATAATTTTGGATAAACATGAAGGGTCGCACCCCTCACAAGGCTTTCATGGATGGACTGAAGAGTTTGTTAGTCCGCGCTTGTGTCGGAAATCGAGACCATTGCACGGCATTTGGCGTGATAGTTTGCTTTAATTATCTGTAATAATT
>JAHLLJ010000326.1 GCA_020444205.1 Deltaproteobacteria bacterium
GATGACCCCCACCACCGGCGACCCCACCCAGGCCAAGATGATGATGCTCATGCCGGTGGTGTTCACGGTGATGTTCATCAACTTCCCGTCGGGTCTGGTGCTCTACTGGCTGGTCAACAACCTCTTCAGTATCGGCCAGCAGTACTACACCAACAAAAGCAAGACGTAATGCCCCATGGAACACATTGAATTTACTGGAAAAACTACCGAGGATGCCCTGAGGGCGGCCGAGGAGCACTTTGGGGTAAGCCTGGACCAGCTCGAGGTGGAAGTGGTGAGCGCCGGCTCCAGCGGCTTCTTCGGAATCCTGGGGACCAAAAAGGCGGTTATCAAGGCCCGGCCCCAGGGCAAGAGCGCGGCCGACGAAGTAGCCCAGATGGTGGCCGACTTCACCGAAAGCGCCGCGCCCACCGCCGTTAAACCCGAGCCCAAGGCGCCGCCTAAGCCCAAAGCCAAGCCGGCGCCCCAACCGGCCGCCAAGCCTCAGGCCAAGGCAGCCCCCCGGCAGCAGAGGCCCAAGCCCCAGCTCAAACCGGAAGCGCCTAAGCCGGAGCCGGTGAAAGCGCCGGCTCCCCAGCAACCACCCGCGCCGGAGCCGGTGAAAGCGCCGGCTCCCCAGCAACCACCCGCGCCGGAGCCGGTGAAAGCGCCGGCCCCCCAGCAACCACCCGCGTCGGAGCCACCCAAGCCTCAGGCAGCCGCGCCAGCGCCTCCGGCCCAGGAGTTCAAACCGACCCAGGAGCCTAAACCGGCTCAGGAGCCCAAACCGGCTCACAAGGCCGAGGCCCCGTCTCCCCGGCAAGCACCCGCGGACAACGGCACCGAACAGGCGGAGATGCTGGAGTTCGGTAAGCAGGTGCTGGAACGCCTGGCCCAGGCCCTGGACCCCAAGGCCACGGTGGAAATCGTCAAGGGGGATCACAACCCGGGTCTGACCATCAACGGGGCGGACTCCGGGGTGGTCATAGGCCGCCGGGGCCAGACCCTGGACGCCTTGCAATACCTGTGCACCCGCATAGTCAGCCACAAGTACGGCAAGGCGGTGCACCTTGGCGTGGACGCGGGCGGCTATCGTCAGCGGCGGCGCAGCTCTCTGGAAGACACCGCCCGGCGCATGGCCGACAAGGCCCGCTCCAGCCGCAAGGCCCAGAGCATGGGGCCATTGAACTCCCAGGAGCGCCGCTTGGTGCACCTGGTGCTGCGCAGCCAGCGGGGCATCAGCACGGTGAGTAGGGGCAAGGGCGAGATGAAAAAGGTAATCATCACCCCCCGCTAGAGCCGCCCGACAACAAGACAAGCCAGGGGCCTCCGCGCGGAGGCCCCTTTTTTTGGCCCAGTGGACAGCAATAAGCGGGAAATATAAACTGATCTGGTTACCATAAGGCGAAGGAACCATGGATCAGGACACCATAGCGGCCATAGCCACCCCAGCCGGAGCCGGGGGCATCGGCATTTTGCGCATCTCCGGGCCCAGGGCCGGGGAGATGGCCGCCCGCCTGTTCGTGCCCAGGGACTCGCGCCTGAATCCTGCCACCCTGCCGCCCCGGCGGCTGGTCCTGGGCCAGGCCCTGGGCCGCAAGGGCAGGGCAGTGGACCAAATATTGGCGGTGCGCTTCCCCGCCCCCCACTCCTACACCACCCAGGAAGTGGTGGAACTGCAGAGCCACGGGGGCCCGGCGGTGCTGCAAGCCCTGCTGGCCGCCGCCTTGGAAGCCGGTTGCCGCCTGGCCCGGCCTGGAGAGTTCACCCTGCGGGCCTATTTGGGCGGGCGTTTGGACCTGAGCCAGGCCGAGGCGGTGGCTCAGCTCATAGCCGCCCAGAGCGAGAGCGAGGCGGGCCTGGCCATGGCCGGGCTCACTGGCGGCTTGTCCCAGGTGCTGGCCCCGGTGCGCGCGGCCCTTACCTTGGCCGCGGCCGCGGTGGAGGCGGCTATTGATTTTCCCGAGGAAACCAGCGAGATAGCCGGGCCCGAGCTGGCCGGAGACCTGCGCTCCAAGGCCCTGGAGCCCCTGGAGCGGGTGGTGGCTAGGCGGCAATCGGGCCGGGTGTGGCGGGAAGGAGCCTTGGTGGTGCTGTGCGGGCGGCCCAACGTGGGCAAAAGCTCGCTATTCAACGCTCTGCTGGGGCAAAAACGGGCCATCGTGACCCCCACGGCGGGCACCACCCGCGACACCATAGAGGAAAGCGCCCTTATGGGCGGGGTGGTATGCCGCCTTACCGACACCGCCGGCCTGGGCTTGGAGCCCGGCGAGCTGGAGGCCCTGGGCCGGGCGGCGGCCCGCGAGCGCCTGAACCAGGCCGACCTGGCCTTGGTGGTGCTGGACGGCGGGGCGGAGCTAAGCAACGAGGATCACGAGGTTTTAGCCGCCACCCAGGGCGCCAAGCGGGTGATTGCCGCAAACAAGGCCGATTTGGAACATGCCTGGGGACTGGAGGCCGTGGGGGAGGGCGCAGCCATCCTGCGGGTTAGCGCCAAGCAAGGCTCGGGACTGGAGGAGCTGGCCAAGGCGGTCGGCCAAGCCCTCACCGGCGGCCAGGCCGA
>JAHLLJ010000028.1 GCA_020444205.1 Deltaproteobacteria bacterium
ACTTCAAGCTCACCGACGCCCTCAAGCGCTCCTGGCAGTGCGCCACCATCCAGTGTGACTTCACCTTGCCGGATCGCTTCGAGCTCACCTATATCGACCGCGATGGCGAGCCCAAGCAGCCGGTGATGCTGCACCGGGTGATCCTGGGCTCCATCGAGCGCTTCATCGGGGTGCTGGTGGAGCACTACGCCGGGGCCTTCCCCCTGTGGCTGGCCCCGGAGCAGGTGCGGGTGCTGACGGTAACCGACCGGGCCGACGAGTGGGCCCAGGAGATCGCCCAGGCCCTGGTCGACGCCGACATCCGGGCCGAGGTGGACCTGCGCAACGAAAAGCTGGGGGCCAAGGTTCGCGAAGCCCAAATGATGAAGGTCCCCTACATGGTGATCCTGGGCGACCGCGAGGTGGAACAACGCCAGCTCACCCCCCGGCTGAGAAACGGTAAGAACCTCCAGGCCCAGACCCTGGAGGAGTTCATAAATTTGCTTAAGGAGGAGATTGCCGAGCCATTGCGGCTTCTGCGCCAGCGGCGCGAAAGCCACCGGGCCTAAACACCGGCGCTCGGCCTCTGGTAAAACGGTTGAACAGGAGGACACGGCCATAGCCAAGCAAGATCGCGTGCGGGTAAACTCGCAGATCCGCTCCCCCATGGTTCGGTTGGTAGACGCGGACGGGGAACAGGTGGGAGTGGTATCGGTTGAACAGGCTCTAGACGCCGCCGCCGAGGCGGGGCTGGATTTGGTGGAGGTGGCTCCCAACGCCGACCCACCGGTTTGCCGGGTCATGGACTACGGCAAATACAAGTACCAAATGGCCAAGAAAGCCCAGGAGGGCAAGAAGCGCCAGAGCCTGACCCAGGTGAAGGAAGTCAAGCTGCGCCCCAAGATCGAGGACCACGACTTCGGCTTCAAGATGCGCAACGCCAGGCGCTTTTTGGAGGACCGCAACCGGGTCAAGATTACGGTGCAGTTCCGAGGAAGGGAGATAGCCTACCCCGACCTCGGACGAGACCTATTGCGCCGGGTGGTGGAAGAGTTGGCCGACGTGGGCCAGGCAGACGGCGATGCCCGCATGGAAGGCCGGTTCATGCATGTTTTTATTACGCCCAAATCGGGCAACTAGGCCCCAGGGCTAGGGTACGGAGCAGATCATGCCCAAGATCAAGACCAACCGCGCGGCGGCCAAGCGTTTCAAGGCCACCGGTAGCGGGCGCATCAAGCGCAACAAGGCCTACGCGAGCCACATCTTGACTCACAAGACCACCAAGCGCAAACGCGGCCTGCGCCAGAGCGCCTTGGTGGATAAGACCAACGAAAAGGGAATCAAGCGCCTGTTGCCCAATCTGTAGGGCGGCGCGGGAGACTTATAGAAAATGCCTCGAGTAAGACGCGGATTCAAAGCCCGGCAACGGCGCAACAAAGTGCTCAAAATGGCCAAGGGCTACGTGGGTGGCCGCCGCAAGCTCTACCGCACCGCGGTGGACAGCGTGCAGCGCTCCCTGGCTTTCGCCTACCGCGACCGCAAGGTCAAAAAGCGCGAGTTCCGTAAGTTGTGGATCGTGCGCATCAACGCCGCGGTTCGCGAGCACGGCCTGAGCTACTCTCGCTTCATCGACGGACTCAACAAGGCCAAGGTGGCCCTGGACCGCAAGGTGCTGTCCGATCTGGCCATCAGCGACCCCGCCGGTTTCGCCAAGGTGGTGGAACTGGCCAAGCAATCCGTCTAGGCGCGGGCTCGCCATGCGCCAAGAGCTCCTGGAGCTTAAGGATCAGGCCCTGGCTCAGTTGGCCGCCGCCAAAGACGAGGCGGCCCTGGGCGAGTTGCGCACCCGCTATTTGGGGCGTAAGGGTCTGCTGACCGGACTGCTGCGCAAAACCGGCACCCTGCCTCCAGAGGAGCGCCCGGCCTTTGGCCAGCTTGCCAACCAGGTGAAGCAGGAGTTGGAGGCGGCCCTGGAGGCGGCTTCCGCCGATCTGGCTCGCCAGAGCCGCGTCAAGGCCGGTAAGCCCGGGGTGGACGTGACCCTGCCGGGCATCCGTCCCCGGCGGGGGCGCCTGCACCCCATCACCCAGACCGAACGCCTCATCCTGGATGTCTTCGGCCGCATGGGTTTCAGCGTGGTGGAGACCCCGGAGGTGGAGACGGACTGGTACTGCTTCGAAGCCCTGAACATGCCCCCGGACCACCCGGCTCGGGACATGCAGGACACCTTTTACCTGTCCAACGGGGTGGTGCTGCGCACGCACACCAGCAGCTCCCAGATCCGCACCATGGAAAAGCAGCCGCCGCCCATTCGCATCGTATGCCCGGGCAAGGCCTTCCGGCGCGACTCCGACGCCACCCACACCCCCATGTTCCACCAGGTGGAGGGGCTCATGGTGGGCGAGGACATCTCCTTTGCCGACCTCAAGGGCGTGCTCATCAACTTGGTGCACCAAGTCTTCGGACCCGAGGTGCCGGTGCGCTTCAGGCCCAGTTTCTTCCCCTTCACCGAACCCAGCGCCGAAGTGGACATCGGCTGCGTGGTGTGCGGGGGAGAGGGCTGCCGGGTGTGCAGCCAGACCGGCTGGCTGGAAATCCTGGGTTCGGGCATGGTGGACCCCAACGTGTATAAGAACGTGGGCTACGACCCGGACAAGGTGACCGGTTTCGCCTTTGGCATGGGCATCGAGCGCATCGCCATGCTTCGCTGGGGCATCGACGACCTCCGTCTGTTCTACGACAACGACCTGCGCTTCCTCCGCCAGTTTTAGGAGTAGATGAATTGCTGGTACCGCTGAAATGGCTGCGGGAGATGGTTGACTATGACCTCACTCCCGCTCAACTGTCCGACCTGCTGACCAACTCCGGCCTGGAGGTGGACGGCGTAATCGAGCGCTACAGCGGCCTGAACAAAGTCATCACCGCCAAGCTGGTCGAGGTGAACCCCCACCCCAACGCCGACCGTCTGCGTCTGGCCACGGTGGACTGCGGCGGCGGCCGCACCGAGACGGTGGTATGCGGCGCGCCCAACCTGGAAATAGGCATGATCACCCCCCTGGCCCAGGTGGGGACCAAGCTGGGCGAGGACGGCCAGGAAGTCACCAAGGTCAAGATTCGCGGGGTGGAAAGCAAGGGCATGCTCTGCTCCGAGCGCGACCTGGGGCTCAGCGACGACCACAGCGGCCTGATGGTCCTGGACCCCGGCCTGGAGCCGGGCCTGGAGCTGGCTCAGGCCCTGGACCTGGAGACCCAGGTTCTGGAAATATCCATCACCCCCAACCGGGGCGACGCCCTGTCCATCCTGGGCGTGGCCCGCGACGTGGCCGCCCTGGTGGGCTCCGAGCTCAAGCTGCCCCCCTGGGAGCCGACCGAGCACCAGCCGGGCATCGTGGGCCAGGCCGAGATAGAGGTTTTGGACTCCCACGCCTGCCCCCGCTACACCGGATGCCTGGTCAAGAACCTCAAGATCGGACCTTCGCCCCTGTGGATGCGCGACCGGCTCATGGCCTGCGGCGTGCGGCCCATCAGCAACGTGGTGGACGTGACCAACTACATCCTCCTGGAGCTGGGTCAACCTTTGCACGCCTTTGACTTCGCCGAGCTGGGCGGGGCCAAGGTGGTGGTGCGCATGGCCGCCGAGGGCGAAAAGTTCGTAACCCTGGACGGTCAGGAGCGCACCCTCACCGATCAGGATTTGATGATCTGCGATGCCGAACGGGCCGTGGGTCTGGCCGGGGTAATGGGCGGGCTCAACAGCGAGGTCACCGAGGGCACCACCACGGTGCTCATTGAAAGCGCCTTTTTCGATCCCCTGACCATTCGCCGCACCTCCAAGCGCTTGGGCCTGTCCACCGAGGCCAGCTACCGCTTTGAGCGGGGAATCGACCTGGAAGGCTGCGCCATTGCGGGCAGTAGGGCGGCGCTGCTCATGGATCAGTTGGCTGGCGGTGAGGTGGCCGCGGGCATTATCGACGTCTACCCCTCGCCCTACCAGGCGCCGAGCATCCCCTTGAGCATCAGCCGCACCGCCCGCTATCTGGGCCTGCCGCTGACCAAGGACAAGGTGGTCGGTCAGCTGGAGAGCCTGGGGCTCACCGTGAGCGACGGCCCTGACGAGGACAGCATCGTGGCCCAGCCTCCGGCATTGCGCACCGACTTAGAGCGCCCGGTGGACCTGACCGAGGAAGTTGCCCGCATGGTGGGCTACAACAACATCCCCTCGCGTCTGCCCCAGGCCGAGATCGGTGCCCCGGCCCGCCCATGGCCCCAACGGGTGCGGGCCCAGGCCCGGGACGTCATGGCCGCCCAGGGCCTGGACGAGGCCATCAACTACTCTTTTGAGCATCCCAAGGCGGCCGACCGCCTGGGCCTGGACGCGGACGACTACCGCCGCTCCACGGTGAAGCTCATCAACCCCCTGAGCGAGGAGCAGTCCGAGCTGCGCACCAGCCTGCTGCCGGGCCTCTTGGCCACGGCGGCGCGCAACCTGGCCCACCGGGTGCTGGACGTGGGCTTGTTCGAGATCGGGCGGGTGTTCGTGGCCCAGGAGAGCCAGGTCCTGCCCCTGGAAAATTTCCGCCTGGGCGTGGTGCTCTGCGGGCTCATGGCTCCGGCTTCCTGGTGGGCCGGCGAGCAGCCGGTGAGCTTCAGCTACCTCAAGGGCGCGGCCCAGTACTTGGCCGAGGCCCTGGATCTCACGGGCCTGGCCTTTGACAGCGCTGCCGAGGCCCCCAACTACCTGGACCCGGCTGAGTGGTGCCGGATCTCCCTGAATGGCGAGGTTCTGGGCGAGATGGGGCGTCTGGAAAAGCGCATTGCCGCCAACTTCGACCTGGACCGACCGGTTTACGTAATGGACCTGGACTTCGACCTGCTTACCGATTTGGCCCCCCGCCAAAAGGTCTACACCCGCCTGCCCCGCTTCCCCGAACTGGTGCGCGACGTGGCCTTGGTGGTGGAGGAAGCCCTGCCCGCCGGCGAGATGCTGGCCCAGGCCCGCGCCTTCAGCGACCCCTGGCTGCAATCGGTGGAGATCTTCGACGTTTACCGGGGCAAGCCCCTGGAAAAAGGTCAAAAATCCCTGGGGCTGCGCTTCACCTACCGGGCCGAGGACCGCACCCTCACCGAGGAAGAGGTCACTCCGGGCTACCAGGCTTTGGTGGACGAGTTGATGAAAAGCTTCGGAGCCACCCTGCGCGCGTGAGCTCGAACGTGCTATAGTCACCGTAGGTACGGGGAGTAGCGGTGACCACCAAAATTCCGGACAAACCTTATCTGCGTATTGGCGAGGTGGCCCGCCTTTTGGGCACCCACACCCATGTGCTGCGCTACTGGGAAGACTGCTTCCCCCAGCTAAAACCGGTGCGCGCGGCCAGCGGCCAGCGCCTGTTTCGCAAGCCGGACATGGAGACCCTGCTCATGATAAAGCGCCTGCTGCATGAGGAAGGCTACACCATCGCCGGGGCCCGCAAGCGCCTGGCGGAGATAGAGCAAAACTCCAAGCAGCCCGCCTCCGAGCTGGGCCAGGTCAAGGACGAGCTCAAGGACATCCTGCGCCTGCTGGACTGAAGCCCACCCCGGCACATCGCAGTTCAATTTTCCAGAAACAGCTCTCTCGGGCGGGGATAAACCCCGCCCTCTTCAGGCCGCCTGCCTGGCGGTCAAGGCATAGAGATACACCGTGATCGGCTCTTCATCCTCGCCCCCTGCTATCCGGCTGGTAGTACGGCGCACGGTAAAGCGCTCCTGGGCCAGATCGAAAAAGGCGATGGCAAAGGGCCGCTCCTGGTGGCTGAGAAAGGCGGTGCCTCCAGGGGCCAGCAAACGGGCCAACAGCTCCACCAGGGTGGGATAAACCGGGGGATGGTAGAGCACCTCGGCCCCCAGGATGGTGTTGAAAACGCCCAGCTCGCGGTCAGGGGCTTCCCAGTCCAGGGAGGAGATCTCCACCATATCTCCCAGGCCGTTTTTTTCCGCCGCAGCCCGGGCAAACTCCAAGGCATCGGGGTCCAGGTCGGTGATCACCGCTGGGCGCCCCGCGGCGGCGGCCACCAGGGCGGGCAGGCCCATACCCGCCCCCAGCTCTAGAACGGTGCCCTCGCCCTTGCCCAGGCGCAGGGAAAACTGGGCCAACACCATGGCCGCGGGCCAAAGCTTGGTCCAGTAGGGAAGCTCGGTAAGGCCATAGTGACCCTGGTTGACCCGCTCGTCGATGTAGGCCGAGGGGTCGGCCAGCTCAGGCAGCTCCAAGCGATGGGGCCCTACCCCCACCTCGGACCAGACCAGCTTGAAGCGCTGGGAAATCCTATCCAAAGCGCCGGGGCTACCCGGCGCCACCCCCTCGGGGGTCAGCATACCGCTCATGTTTTCTCCTGGGTGGGGGGTGGGTTTATGCTGCAAGAGCCCGTGGCGCTGGGCGCCGGTATATCGGCCACATCCAGAAGGCGCATATTGCCCAAGGCCTTTTGTTCGGCCTGAATAACCTTGCCCATCAGCGACACCAAGGCCGGATCCTCGGGGGCTTGTTGGGGATCGCGGCCCTCTTCCAGGCTTCCGCGTACCGCGTCCAGCACCTCGCACACCAGCAGGTTGTCCAGGGAGCGCCCGGGCAGCACCAGGCCCTCCTGGTTCAGCTCGGCCAAGAGCCCGGCCGACTCCAAGTCATCCACCACGCTCCAGACCTCGCCCTTGGACACCCTGAGCTCCTTGGCCAACTGGGCCACGGACCAGGGCTCCTCCCCGGCCTGGAAGCGCCGGGCGGTCTTTTGCATTATGCCTAGGGCCAAGGCCTCGCGCTGGGCCGGATTTAGGCGGTAAGCCACGTCCTTGGGCGGGGTGCCCTTGGACACCAGGTTGTGGGCATGGGCCAACTCGGCCCCGAACAAGAGCACCTGCCAACTCACTTGGAGCCAGACCATGAACAGGGGTAAGGAGGCAAAGCCGCCATAAATGGCATTGTAGCGCGACACCCCCACTTGGAACTTGATGTAGATGCTTTGCACCGTCCACCACAGCAGGGCGGTAACCACCCCGGCCAGGAAGGCGGAGACAAAGGGCACTTTGGTGTTGGGCAGAAAGAGGTAAAGAAACATGAAGGCGGCCACCAGGATGACCAAGGGCGCCAGTTTAAAGCTCTGGGCGGCCACCGGCCCCAACCAGGGGGTATCCAGCACCCACTGCACCACCGAATGGGATGAGATGCCCGCCCAGACGCCGGTGGCGGCCAACACCAGCAAGGGGCATATCACCAACACCGAGAGGTAGTCGGTGAACTTGCGGGGCCAGGAGCGGCCGTGGGGAGCCTCCCAAATGCGGTTGAAGGTCTCCTCCACGCTGGACAAGGTCAGCACCAAGGTGACCACCAACATGACCAAACCGACCATGCCCAGGGTTCCCACCTTGGTGTTTTGCACGTAGGAGATGATGTACTTGAGCACCTGGGCCTGGCTGGCGGTGTACTCGTTGATTATCAGGCCTTCCAGGGAGTCGGCAAAGCCCAGTCCCTTGGCCAAGGAAAAGCTGATGGCCAGGGCGGGCACCAGGCCCAGCAGGGTGATGAAGGTCAGGGCGTTGGCCTGAAAGGGCAGGCGGTCCAAATAGGAGTTGCGCACCGATAGATAGGCCACCTTGAGCGAACCCAGCAAATAGCGCTTCAGGCCGCCCCAGGTTTGGCCGCTGCTCCATAGCCAGCGAAGAATCTTACGGTCGGTCTCGCTGAACCAATCCTGTTCATTTTTACGCGCCAATACACCCTCCCCATTCTTGGTGGCAGCTTAGCATCCCGCCTCAAGTGATGCAAACCACCAGAAGTTAGAACAGGTTGGCCAACTCCCGGTAGCGCCGCCAGCGCCGCCCGCGGGCCTCGGCGCACCCGGCTATATCCATCACCCTGTTGCGTAACCAGGACCCCACCGGCGAGAACCCCTGGGTGGTGAGCAGCCACTCAGGCGGCTCCCCGTTCCCCAGGGGAGAGCCGAAGTCGACCAGGGCGGCCAGGGCGGTGCCTGCCAAAAGCTGGGCCGCACCGTCGCGGGAGGCCGGGGTCAAGGGGCGGCCCCGGTCTTCGCCCCTGGCATGGGCGGCCAGGGAGGTCTCTGGGTGCCCCCCCGGCGTGGGGCGCATGGCCACCACATGGGCCCCGCGAGCGGCCCGCAGCACGGCGGCGGTCAGTTCACGGGGCTCGTGCTCTCCGGCAAAGGAGCCCACTCCCCGGAGCACCAGGCCGGGACGCCGTTGCATGGCCCCGGCCAGCACCTGGGTCAGGGAAGGGAAGCCGGGGTGGGTGGTCTGGTCGATCAAAAGCAGCAGGGGCGGCGGGTCCAGCCCGGCCAGCAGGGCGGTGAGATGCACCAGGTACAGATGGTCCCCGCCCTTGGCCGTGGAGGCGGCGAATTTATCGGCCCAGGGCAACACCAGGGGAGCGCGGCCCCTGGCGGCCAGGCCGTGGAACAGCTTCAGCGCGGCCCGTCCCAGAGATTCCAGGCCTTGGCAGTGCTCCAGGGCGGCCCAGGCCTTTTCCAAGGCTTGGCCCCAGGGTGGTCCCTCCAGTGAGAGCCCCAGGCGGCCCTGGGCCAGGCCCGCTTGCTCACGGGGTTTCAGCCAGGGCGCGGCCTCTTGGAACAGCTCCTGCCACAAACGCATGCCCCGCCCGGCCAGTTGGCAAGCCACCCTTGCCTGCCACAAGGCCATGAGCAAGGCGCCGGAGCCCAGGCGGTGGGCCCGCAGCCAGGCCAGATCCGCGCACGTCTTGGCCGGGGCCGGAGGCAGCGGCCCGGTGGCCAGATCTTCGCCCTGGTCTTGTTGCCAGGGACCGGGCGCAGCCCACAGCGGCGGACCACCCAGGGAAGCATTGCCCAGCAAAAGCACCACCCGTCCCAGCTCTTGCGAGGCCCTTTGGGCCACCGCAAAGGCCTGTTTGCCCTCTTTGGCGGTAAGGCGGGCCATGGCCGCCAGGGTGGTCAAGGCCTTGGGTCCGGCGGGCCAGGCCAGGGCCTCGGCCCCGGCCGCCCCGGAGCAGGGTTGCGCCGCCGCCAGGGCCAGGCCCATGGCCGCCGGACCCTGGTCAGCCAAGGTGACCCAGCGCTCATCTTGAACCAGACGCCTTACCCGTTTGATTTCCTCGCGGCCCAGCTCCCGGCCGGCCAGCCAGGCTTGGGGGCTATGGCCGCCGGGCAGGCGGGTGTCCGGCGGCAGCAGGCCCACCGCCTGGCGGGCCCAATCATGCTCCCTGGCCAGGCTAAGCAGCCGCCGCAGAGGCGCGCCACCCCGGGCACGCAGCAGATCGGCCAGGCCCTCCAACAGCCAGGGCTCAGGCAAAAGGGCGGCTAGGTCCAAGAAATCGTTCAGGCCTTCCAACAGACGGCGGCGCAGGGGAAGCTCGTCGGAGGCCTCGGGCGCGAAGAGCCACATCCCGGCCATTTCCCTGGCCTGGGGCGAAACCTGGGGCAGCAGGCGCAGCACCCAGCCCAGAGCCAGGGGATCGTCCACGCACCATAGGGCCAGCAGGCGGCGGGCCTCCCGGGGCTCTGCCTCCTCGCCCTTGCCCGCCAGTTCCAGCAGGCTGCTCAACTCAGCCTGAGTACTGGGGCCTTTTATAGCTCGGGGAGCAGCCACTAGTCTGTGAACAGCTCCACCGGAGCAAAGGCGTCCACGTCTATGAGCCCTTGATCGCTGATTTTGAGGTGGGGGATCACCGGCAGGGCCAAAAAGGATATGGGCATAAAGGGGTCGGGATGAGCGCATACCTGGCCAACCCCGGCGCTCAGGTCTTTGAGCCCGGCCAGCACCGTTTCCAGAGGCTGGTCGCTCATAAGCCCGGCCAGGGGCAAGGGCAGTTCGCCCAGGACCTGATCTCCCCTGGTGACCACCCATCCTCCGCCCAGCTCCTTCAGCCGCCGGGCCGCGGTGAGCATGGAGGCATCGTCCATGCCCGCCACCATGAGGTTGTGGCTGTCGTGGGCCACGGTGGAGGCCAGGGCCCCCTCCCTGAGGCCCAGGCCCTTGACCAGGCCCATCCCGGTGCGCCCGCTGGCCTGGTGGCGCTCCACCACCGCCAAACGGACCAGGTCGCGGCCGGGGTCGGCGGCCAGCAGGCCGTCCTTCTGGGGGGTGTCTTCCACCAGGCTCTGGGTGATGATCTGGTCCTCCTGCAAGCCGATGACCCGCACTTTGGAGCCGCCTGCCTTCACCTGGAAGCTTTCGAGCCCAAGGGGAGCCAGCTTCATGGTGTTTCTTGCCACGTCAGGAAAAGCGGTGGCGCAGGGATGCACACAGCGGCCCTCTTGGGCCACCAGCTTCCCGGCCTGATAAACCGAGCGCACCTCAAACTCCTTAAGGTCCTCCAGCACCACCAGGTCGGCCCGCCAGCCGGGGGCCACCGCCCCCCGCCGGGCCAGGCCGAAGCGCCGGGCCGGGTTGAGGGTGACCATGCGCAGGGCGCTGATGGGGTCCACCCCGTGGCCCACGGCCAGGCGCAGCAGATGGTCCAGATGCCCCCTCTGGGCCAGGGTATCGGCCTGCAAGTCGTCGTTGACCAAAAGGCAGCGCCGCTCGGTGACCGGATTGACCAGGGGAATCAGCTCGGCCAGGTTCTTGGCGCTGGTGCCCTGGCGGATCATCAGCCACATGCCCTTGGCCAGCTTTTCCGCTCCCTCGGAGCGCAGGGTGGACTCATGCTCGCTCTGAGGTCCGGCGGTTAGGTAGGCGTTTAGCTGCTTGCCGCTCAGCAGAGGGGCGTGGCCGTCAATGGGCCGGTGGCGGAAGGCCTTCAATTTGGCCAGCACCCCGGGATCGCCTCCGGCCGCGCCCGGGAAGTTCATCATCTCGGCCAGTCCCAGCACCCGCTGATGGCGGGCCAGGCGCTCCAGGTCCCCAGCCTCCAGATCGGCCCCTGAGTCCTCCATAGGGGTGGCGGGCACGCAGGAAGGAGCCATGAAAAAGAAATCCATGGGCAGATCGCGGCTGGCGGTCAGCATGGCCTCCACTCCGGGCAGGCCCAATACGTTGCCGATCTCATGGGGGTCGCCCACCAGGGCGCAGGTGCCGTGGGGGACCATAGCCTTGGCCAGCTCGGCCGGGGCCAAAAGGCTGGACTCCACGTGGATGTGCCCCTCCATGAAGGCCGGGCAAAGATAGGCCCCTTTGAGCTCAACGGTCTGCTTGCCCTGATAGGAACCCAGGCCCACCACCCGGCCCCGGTGCACCGCTACATCCACATCTTCAATAGCGCCGTTGAACAGGTTGACCACCTTGCCGCCGGTGAACACCAAATCCGCCGGGGCATCGCCCCTGGCCGCCGCCAAACGATCTTGCTGCTGCTCGCTCCAGTCCATGCTCATTCCTCTAAATCTTTTTCCGGAATGTATCCCAACCCCTCCAACTTGGCAATAAGCAAGGACATTTTGGGCTCAGCCTCCAACCCCCCGTCCACCCTGAGTAAATACTCCAAAGACCTCGGGGAAGGAGGTTGCCAGTTGGCCTTTTGCACCTCCACCAACTCCAATCGGCCGTCACTGGGCGATTTGCCCTCGGCTTGGCGCCGGGCCAGGCGCTCGCGCACCACCTGGGGCGAGGCATAAACCTCCACCAACAGCGGCGTGGCCCCCTGCTCGTCGGCCAGGTCCAAGAAACGCTCCCGCCAAGACTCATGGGTAAAAGAAGCGTCCACAATGACGCTGCCGCCCATTTCCAGGCGCGAGCCCGCCCGGCGAAGCAGGGTCTCGTAGGTGTCGGTGGTGGCCGAGGGGCCGTAGAGCCCCTGGCCCCAGGCGTCGTGGCTGGCCTGTCCCGGGCTCATGCCCGCCCGCTGCTTGCGCACCACGTCCGAGCTCAGGCGAGGCCAGCCGGTGGCCTGGGACAACAGCTTGGCCAGGTAGCTCTTGCCCGTGCCCATGAGGCCCATGAAGCAAACCAAAAAGTATGGCGGCTCACCCCCGGCGTAGCCCGCCGCCTGGCGGAAATAGGAGCGCGCCTTTTGCAGATCGCGGAAGCGCTCGGCCAGCTCCAGGCCGGGGTCCTCGTGCATGAAACCATAGACCTTGGCCCGCACCACCGCCCGGTAGCACATGTAAAAATCCAGCACCCTGAGCAGGTCGCGGTCCCCGCTCTCGGTGATGTATTCGCTCACCAGCACCTCGCGCAGGTCGCGGCGGCCGTGGTGGTCCAAATCCATGGCCAAAAAAGCCAGGTCGCAAGCCGCGTCCTGCCAGCGGAAGCGCTGGTTGAACTCGATGCAGTCGAAAACAATAGGCGGCCCGTCCTTGGGCAGATTGATGTTGCCTGAGTGGAGATCTCCGTGACCGTCCACCATCCGGCCCTGGGCCACCCTATGCTTGAACAGCTCCCGGTGCTCGCCTAAAAAACCCAGGCTGTAGTCTCGCACCGCCCGCCAGCGGGCCGGTGCTACGCAAATGCCTTGGTAGTCCTGGGTCTGACGAAAGTTCTCCTCCACATTCAGGCGCACCTGGGAGGGACGCCCGGCAAAGGACACCTGGGGTCCGCCGGGTTCCGAGGCGTAAAATCGCGCCAAAACCCGGGCCAGATCAGCCACCTGCCCGGGAGTCACCTCCCCACGGTCCAGCAGGCGGTCCATCATGCGTTCCTGGTCCATCTGCACCATCTGCACCGCGTAATCCAATACCTCCCCGCCGGGCTCGTCCCAGGGGGCCAGGGCCAATTGCCCGTCCCGGCGCACTACCGCCAGCACCTGGCGGTAAATCCGCGGCGCCAAGCGGCGGTTGAGCCTGAGCTCCTCCAGGCAGGTTTGCTTGCGATCTTCCAGGCCCCGGAAATCCAAAAAACCCAAGTCCACGGGTTTCTTGAGCTTATAGGCCATGGGGCCGGTGAGAAAGATGTGGCTTATATGGGTCTGCAGATGCTCTATGGCCTCCACCGGGTGAGGATATATCTCCGCCCGGCCTAGGGCCCTAAGCACTTGGGGATCGCTTTGAGCTTGTACCATGTCCGCTGACGCTCCAATTGCCGCCTTCAGGGCTACTGCAACCTGGGCCAGAGTGCAAGTTCATTTTGCGCGCCCGCTTGTTGCCCCGGCACTGATAGAATATCATCAATGGTTATGGGCAAGTTGCTCTCCATAGCCTTGGTGGTGATGTTGGTGCTGGGCCTGGCCGCAGCCCCTTGGGCCAGCGAAGAGAGAGATCCCCTGGACAGCTACGACTCCCCACTTATCAAGGCCCGCTCACATTGGATTATCAGCGGAGTTAGTTTCCAAGGCTTCAAGGTGGTCTCCCCTTCCCAGGCCAAGGAGGTGGTGGACAGCAAGCCGGCGCCCACCCTTGCCGTGCGCAAGAGCGAGGCCTACGACCCCTTCAAGGTGGCTGGTGATGTCCGGCGCATCAAGACTCTGTTTCACGAGCGAGGCTATTTTAAGGCCGAAGTGACCGCCACCGAAGAACGTAATGAAGCCAACAAATCCCTCAGGCTGATCTTCACCGCCAAACAGGGGCCTCCCACCCTGGTGGAGAAAACCACCCTAATCTGGGAGGACGAACATGCCCGCCGCCTGTGGGACGACGACGTAAAAACCCTTTTGAATCTTAAGCCGGGGCAGCGGTTCGTGCTCTCGCAATATGAGGAGACCAAGAGAGACATAGCCAAATTTTTTGCCGACCACGCCCGGCCCCGCAACAAGGTCCTGGGCCAGGTCAGGGTGTATACCGAGCGCGACCGGGCCGAGATCCTGTTCAAGATAACGCCGGGCCCCCGCTATTTATTCGGCGACAGCCAAGTGAAAGGCAACCACAGTCTGGGCCGCAAGTTTATTCTGGACGAGGCCACCTATACCAGGGGCCAGCCATTTTCTCCCAGCGCTCTGGAGGAAACCCAGCGGGCGCTTTTAAACACCGGCTTTTTCTCCTCGGTGAGCCTGCGGCCCCTGTACAAGCAGGCCCAGGACAACCAGGTGCCCATACAGGTGGAGGTGCGCGAGCGCGACCCCCACAGCATCCAGTTGGGCCTGGGCTGGGGCACCGAGGACCAGTTCCGGGTGCGCATTCAGCAGGTGAACCGCAACGTGCTGGGCTGGAACGAAACCCTGTCCATTGAAGGCAAGCTCAGCTCCATCTACACCGGCCTGGTGGGCACCCTGAAAAAGCCCTATCTGTTTAACCGCCGCTCGACCCTGGTGCTGCGGGGAGGGCTGGAGCAAAGGGACACCGAGGCCTATATAAACAACCGCTTGTTCATCAACCCGGCCCTGGAATATGTGGTGGACAATGAATGGTCCTGGTTTGTGGGCTACAACAGCGAAAGAGATCAACTGCGCGAGCTCAAAACCAAGGTTCCGGACCCATCCTACGAAAAGCAGACTTTTTTCATCTCCTCGATCCCCTTGGGAGTCATCTTCGACAACCGGGACTCCTTTTTGGACGCCACCAAGGGCACCTATGGCCGCCTGGAAGTGGAGAACGCCCTCAAGGCAATCGGCTCGGAGGTGGAGTACATCCGGGCCGAGGCCGAACTGCGCCATGTGCTGCCCCTGCCCTGGGAAAACTGGTATCTGGCCGGCCGGGCCCAGGCCGGGGTGGTCTACCCCCTCCCTGGAACCGACCGGGTGCCCCTGATCCGGCGTTTCTTCCCCGGTGGAGCAGACTCGGTGCGCGGCTACCCTTACCAGCTCTTGGGGCCCCTAGACAGCAGCGGCAAGCCACTGGGCGGGGAGTCCATGGCCGTGGGCAGCCTGGAGGTGCGCTTCCCCATCTACGATGCCCTGGGCGGGGTGGTGTTCATGGATGTGGGCAACGCTTGGGAAAAGGTAGAGAACACCTTGGGCAGCCTGCGCTACACCACCGGTTTCGGCCTGCGCTACAATACCCCTGTGGGACCCATCCGCCTGGATATCGGCTACCAGCTCAACCCACCTTCGGACGAACCCTTTGACCGCTACGCGGTCTATCTCAGCGTGGGGCAGGCTTTCTGATGGCGCGGGGCAAAATACATCTGTTTTTACTGGTCCTGGGGGCCGTGGTTCTGGCCATTGCCCTTTTGTTGGGCGGCGCCCTGGCAGTGGTGCGTAGCGACGCTTTCCACGCCTGGCTGGTGGATGAGATCAAGACCCAGGTAGCCCAGGCCACCGGCGCTCAACTGGAGATGAAAAGCCTGGAAGGCAACCTGCTTTTCAACGCCAGGGCCAGGGACCTGAGCCTGAGCCAAAAGGGGCGCAAAGTTGTTGAAGTGCAGCGCCTGGAGCTCTCCTACAATCTCCTGTCCATGCTGGGCGGGCGAATCAGGATCACCTCCCTCACCGCGGTGCGGCCCCGGGTCAGCCTGCCCTTGTCCCTGCCTTCCGGCGGGGAGGGCGGCGTGGGCCTGGCCCTGAGCATCAGACGCTTGAAGATTAGTGAAGGCAGCTTGGAGGCAGGGGGGCAGTTGGGCTCTCTACAAGGAGTCGGCCAGGTGGATCTAGACGCAAGCCTCACCTTGGACTCCAGGGGGCTCAAAGCCAAGGCCAAGCTGCACCGCAGCCTGCTCAAGGTGCAGGGCCTGGCCGAGCCGGTATTTCTTAGCCTGGACAGCGCCCTTGATGCCAAGCGCCTGCAACTCGCCCGTCTGGTGGCCGCCAGCGGGCCCAACCAGGTGGAGCTGAGCGGGGAGATGGAACTGGCCGCTCCCCACCGCCTCAAGGCAAGCCTCAAGGCCCCTCGCCTGATAGCCGGCGACCTGCCCCTGGACTGGCCCCTGCCCGCCTTGCCCAGCGGCCCCCTGGCCCTGGAGCTTAACGCCGGGGGTTCCTGGGACAAGCTCACCCTGCATGGCAAGATCAACCAAGCTTCTCAGGCCCTGGCCCTGGACGGCTGGCTGGAGCCCCAAGGCGGGGCCATGGCCTTTACCGGACGCCTGGAGCAGGTGGCCCTGGCCGACTGGGGAATCCCCCAGGCCCTGGTGAAGCTCAGCGGCGGTTGGAGCCTGAGCAGCCCGGCCTGGCCCGGCGGCGCTACCCCCCTTGAGCTGGAGCTGGACCTGGATCAGGCCTCCTGGCAAAAGCTCAGCGCCGGGCCGGTGAAGGCCAAGGCCAGATGGCAGGGCCGGCAAATCCTGGTGAAAGGCCTTCGCCTCTCCGCCCCCTGGGGCAAGGTGGATGCCCAGGGCAGCCTTGATCTGCCCCAGGGTCAAGCGCCCCTGGCTGTTGATGCCCAGATCGGCTTCCAAAACTTGACACCACCTCCGGGCCTGGACCTGCCTTTGCCGGCCGGTCTGAGCCAGGCCAGACTTAGCGGCCGGGTCGGCGCCAAAGGCGCCTTGGACTACCTGGCCTTGGATTTGGAGCTGGACAAGTCCCGGGCCGCGCCGGGCTTGGAGATCGATTCGCTATTGGCCAAGGGACGCCGCCAGGGAGGGCAGTGGCGCTTGGAGGAGATGCACCTCAAGTCCAACCTGGCCACTCTGGACGCCAGGGGCAAGGCCCATTGGGAACGCGCCGACCTGCGCTTCAAGTTGATGGTGCCGGACATGGCCGAGCTTATCCAGCGCCTCACCGAATCCAAACTTACCCCGCCGGTGGCCTTGGCCGGGGCCCTGGAAGCCAAAGGCAAGGTCTCGGGCCCCTGGTCCCATCCGGACCTAAGGGTGGAACTGAGCGTGGGCAAGCTCTACACCCGTCATGCCCTGGCCCGCCAGCTGCACTTGGAGGCCAACGTAAAAAACCTGGGACCGCGCCTCAAGGGCTGGGCTCAGATGACCGCGGCCGGTTGGATGTCCGGCGAGATATTCCTGGAGCGCGCCGCAGTGCGGGCCGACTTTGTGGAGGGCAAGGAAGAGGTTCTGGTGCAAGGCGAGGGCCCGGAGACCGGGGTCAGCTTTAAGCTCACCAGCAAAAACCTGCTCAAGCTGCCCTTCCAGGCCAGCCTAAGTAACCTGTGGGTGCGCCGGGGGGCCCTGGGGCGTTGGGATCAAAAGGGCACCGCCCGCCTGCTCATAGGAGGGGAAGAGGTCAAGGTAAGCGAGTTTGAACTGGTGCAGCAAAGCGAACGGGTAAAGCTCTCCGGAGACTTCAAGCACACCGGCGAAATTCAGGCCAGCCTGGAGCTGGACAGCATAAAGATGAATCACGTGCTGGGCCCCAACAACAGCCTGCCGCCTCGCTCCCGCCTGGACGGCAAGGCCACGGTGAGCGGCACCCTGGGCCAACCGGTTCTGAACCTCAAGGGCAAGGTGCGCGACCTCGAGTATCAGGGCATGCCTCCCATGTCCGCCAAGTTCTCCGCGGATTACGCGGGCGAGCGCATGAGTATCGAGGGCCAGGTGAGCTACGGATCCCACCAGGTATTACAGCTCAACGGCTGGTCCGGCCTGAGCGTCAGCCTGCGGCCCCCGGTGTGGGAACCCACCGGCGAGGGCATCCACCTTGAGGCCAAGGGCCAAGACCTTCCCCTAGCTTTGGCCGGGTCCCTGGCTCCGGGCATACGCCAGATGAAGGGCGAGGCCCAACTGCAACTCACGGTGAGCGGCACCTTCAAGCAACCGTTGGTGACCGGATGGTTGAAGCTGAAGGACGGCTCGCTGGTGGTAGACGCCACCGGCCAGCAACTGAAAAAGATCAACCTCGATCTGGAGATCAATGGAACCCGGGTTGAGATCAAGCGCGCTCATGCGGTGAGCGACGGAGAGGTGGATATAGCCGGAAGCCTTAACATACCCTTCAAAAGCGCGGGAGGGTTGGCTATTGAACTCACCAGCAAGAACCTGCTGGTGGTGGCCGGAGCCTACGCCCAGATGGACGTGACCTCCAAGGTGCGCCTGGAGGGGGACTTCAAGCACCCCATGCTAAGCGGCCGGGTGGGCGTGTCTGACATAGGCATTCGCCTGGGGCTGTCGGCCCCTGAGGGGATCGAGGACGTGGTGGTCCTCAAGCCCGGCCAGAAGCCGCCTCCCTTGGAGATAAAGGATAAACGCTTCAGCCTTCCGCCGGTTTTGGACCCTCTAAAGGTGGACTTGGAGGTCTCTCTGGGAGATCGCACCCACATCACCCTGGATGATGGCTGGATGGAAGCCACCGGCGGCTTAAAGCTGAACAAGCAGCCCAACCAGCCCTTAATTTTCGATGGGCTGATCAAGGTCACCAAAGGCTTGATTCTTCTGTCCGGGCGGCGCTTCGAGGTGCTCTCGGGCGCTGTGGACTTCGCGGGCAAGCGTCAACCCAACCCCAACCTGAGCGCCCAGGCAAGGCTGCAGATGGGCTCCACCACCGTGAACGTGGAGGTGGCGGGCACAGCCAATAATCCGGTGATCAGCCTCAGCTCTATCCCCCCCATGAGCCAAGCCGACATTTTGAGCACCATCATTTTCGGCAGGCCCTCCGCGGAGCTGAACCGGGGACAGAGCAAGGAGCTCTCGGCTCAGGCGTTGGCTCTGCTGGGCCAAGCGGGGCAAAAGGAGATGGCCAAGCTCTTTGGCGCGGACCTGAGCCCGGACGTGGTTACGGTGCACAACGCACCTTCGGCCGGGCCTTCCTTGGAGGCGGGCAAGTACCTCAATGAAGATCTGTACCTGCGCTACCGCCAGAACCTGGGCCCTTACGGCGGGCAAAACGTGGGTCTGGAATACCGCTTCACCCGCTATTTTTCAGTGGAGAGCACCATAGGCAACACCCGCGACAACGGGGTGGATTTGGTCTTCACCCGGGACTTTGACTTCTTCCGCAAGGATCGCAAGAAAGACAAGGACAAGGACAAACCAGCCACTCCGGAAGAGCCCACCAAGACACCCCAGGATAAGCAATAGCGCCCGCCTGCATATTCCCCAAAGGCTGGAGGTAATGCGCGGGCCTAAGGAAGAAACTTGCTCATGGTGGGCGAGACCTCCAGAAGCGAATCCACCTGGCTCACCCCATCCACCGCGGCGGCCAACTCCCTGGCCCTGGCCAAACCCTGCTGGTCGGCCGCGTAGCCGCGCAGCGCCACCTTGCCTCCGTCGCAAAGCACCTCCAAGGCGTGCAGGTCCAGCTCGGCCACCAGCTCCCGGCGCACCCGCGAGGCCAGCACCTTGTCCGCCAGCAGGCGCTGGCTCTCGGCGCTGAGGTCGAACTCGGCGTGGGCCACCAAGTCAAGCACGGTGGTGGCCGCCTGTTCCAAGGACAGGCGGCCCATATTGAGCACCAGGTCGTAGCTTAAGGGAGAGGCCCAATCAGCCCCAAAGACATGGGCGATGTAGGCCCGGCGTTGCTGGTCAACCACCGTGGCCAACTGGCGGGCCCGGTCCATACTCAGGCCTTCCTTGCGGGCCAACCGCTGGGCCCTGATCTCCAAGGGGCTGACCGTGCGTAACCTGAGCACCCCCGGCACGTCACGCAGCAGAAGATTGGCCCCCCTGCCCACCAGCACCGCCTTGGTCCGCTGAGCGTACTGCAACACCACCGATTCCAGGAAAGCGGCGAACACCCGGCGGCGGCGATGGTTCAGGTCCAGTAGGGCCGGGCCCTGCTCGGCCAAAAGCTGGTGCTCATCGCGGGACAAGTCCACCAGCCCAGCCACCGCTTCCATAAGGGTGCGGCGGTCCACGCACTCCAAGCCTCCCCGCCGGCAGATATCATCGGCCAGCTCGTCGCGCAGAGAACCCATTTCGCCCGATAAGGTGATAATGCTCATAGCAGACCTCCCAACCAGCGGTGTTAGGTACTTCCCTGTTTACAGGGTAGCAAAAAACCTGGCGGCCGGGATAGAAGGGTGCCGATAGGACCTAAACGGATTTTTTGTCCCGGCGCAGGGCGGCTTGGCGGGCCTGCTCCTGCACCTTGCGCAGCTGTTCGCTGGGAGTGATGCCCATGGGCCGGGGATCGATGAGGCGCAGACAGGCTTCGGGCAAGGTTGCTTTTTGCTCACTGAAGCGCTGCTGGGCATCTTGCCAAGTGGGAACAGGTTCCGTGGGTTGCCCGCCGGCCATGACCTGCTTTAGCAGAGGCTCGCCGTCCAGATTTTCGGTGCGCAGGCTCAATACGTCGCCCGCGATGCGGCCTTCGCTGTCCAGGGTGCGCCATAGTTGCTTGGGGCAGGCCCAGGTCTCCTTGCCGGTGCTCAGCTTTAAGGTGGGACGGCCGTCGTAGGTCACCAGCTTGTAGGCCAGGTCAAGGTAAGGGGCGTCGGCCGAAGAGCCCATCTTGGTGCCCACTCCGAAAATGTCCACCATGGCTCCCTGGCTTACCACCTCGTGCATGCGGAACTCGTCCAGGCTGCCCGAAACCACCACCCTGGTTTCCTCCAGCCCGGCGGCGTCCAGAATTTGGCGGGCCTGGCGGCTCATGCCCACCAGGTCGCCCGAGTCCAAGCGCACCCCCACCAGGCGTTTGCCTTGCTCGCGAAGCTCTTCAGCGATGCGCACCGCCTGGTGCAGGCCCTCCACGCTGTCATAGGTGTCCACCAACAAAACGGTGCCCTCAGGGAAGGTCTCGGCAAAGGCCCGGAAGGAAGCCAACTCGTCGCCAAAGGCCTCCACAAAGGCATGGGCCATGGTGCCCACCGGCACGGTGCCCAAGACCTGGGAGGCCTCCACATTGCTGGTGCCGGTGAAGCCGGCGATGGCCGAGGAACGGGCCGCGGCCCAACCGGCCTCGCGACCCTGGGTGCGGCGCAAGCTGAAGTCCACGCAGGTACGGCCATCGGCGGCTTGCACGCAACGGGCCGCCTTGCTGGCCAGGGTGGAGTGCAGGTTGATGAGCTGAATCAGGCGGGTCTCCACCAGCTGGGCCTCGATGAGCGGAGCGGTGACCTCCAACAGAGGCTCACCGGCAAAACACACCGTGCCTTCGGGCAGAGCCCACACCTCGCCGCTGAAGCGAAGCTCGGCCAGCATGTCCAAGAAGCTCTGGTCAAAGCGGTTCAAGGAAGCCAGATAGTCCACTTCCTCGGGGGTGAAGCGAAACTCCTTGAGATACTTCAGGGCGTCGGCCAGCCCTGCGGTCAGGATGTAGCCCCTTTGCGCGGGTAGATCATGAGGAAACAAGCTGAAGGTGGCCTGGCCGTTCATGCCCTTGCGGTGATAAACCGCGGCCATGGTGATCTGGTAAAAGTCGGTATGCAGGGCTGCGTATGATTCGCTCATGTCTGCCGCTTTCTTGGGGATTTCTTGGATAGCCGAAACTTGCCCAAACCTAGACCCAAACCGCGAAAGTGTCAATGCCAAGCCTACTTGAACCCTCTTGGTTGACACCCGCGATAGGGGAATGTAAAAACTGTAACAAGCGGAAATAGACCATGGGGAAAGCCTGATAGGGCGTCTGGACTGGCATTTTGGTTTCAAAAAATTTAAAAATCTTGGTGATAGACGACGACTTCACCATGCGCGAAGCCTGCCAGGAGACCTTAAGACGGGTGGGCCACGAAGTGGAAATGGCCGAGGACGGGCGTCAAGGCCTGGCCTTGCTCAGCCGCTGGGCCTACGACGTGGTGCTCTTAGACCTGCGCATGCCCGACATGGACGGGCTCACCGTGTTGCGCCATATCCGTGAGCAAGACCCCGAAGCCGTGGTGATCATCATCAGCGGCCACGGCTCCATCGCCACCGCGGTGCAGGCCATGAAGCTGGGGGCCTTTGATTATGTGGCCAAGCCCTTCACCCCCGAGGAGCTTCGCCAGGCAGTGGACAAGGCCGGCGAGAAACGCCGCTTGGAGCTGGAAAACGCCTACCTCAAGGCCGAGCTGGAACGGCGCACCGCCATGACCCGGCTCATCCACGGCAGCCGGGCCATGGCCCAGGTCATGGAGACCGCCCTCAAGGTGGCCCCCACCGACACCACGGTGATGCTCACCGGCGAGTCGGGCACGGGCAAGGGGCTCTTGGCCCGCCTGCTGCACGAGCACTCCAGCCGCGCGGACAACCCCTTCGTGCCGGTGGACTGCTCCACCCTGGTGCCCAGCCTGTTCGAATCCGAGCTTTTCGGCCATGCCAAAGGCTCGTTCACCGGGGCCCAGGACGACAAGATAGGCAAGTTCGAGCTAGCCGGCGGGGGCACCCTGTTTTTCGACGAGGTGGGTAACATCAGCCTGGAGATTCAGGCCAAGCTGTTAAAAGCAGTGGAAGAGCGGGCCATTTGCAAGGTAGGCAGCAACCGAGTGATCCGGGTGGACACCCGGCTCATCGCGGCCACCAACCAGGACCTGACCCAGGCCGTGGCCAGCGGCGCCTTTCGCAAGGACCTTTTCTACCGGCTCAACGTGGTGCAGATCCACCTGCCGCCGCTCAGGGAGCGCCCTGACGACGTGCCCATCCTGGCCGAGCATTTTCTGGAACGCTTCCGCTACCTGGCTCCCACCCGGGTGCGGGGCTTCACCCCCCGGGCCTTGGAGGCCCTGACCAAGTATCACTGGCCGGGAAACGTGCGCGAGCTGGGTAACGCGGTGCAGCGCCTGGTGGTGCTGGCCAGCAAGCCCCTGATCGACCGCGCCGACCTGGAAACCGCGGGTACCTGCAAGGTGGAACGGGGTCGAGGACACTCCCTGAGCCTGGCCGAAGTGGAACGCCGCCACATCATGGACACCCTCAAGCGCCTGGGCGGCCGCCGCAGCGAAACCGCCGAGGCCCTGGGCATTGACCGCAAGACTCTGCGCAACAAGATACGCAAGTACAATCTGGATTCCGAGCTGGCCCTGCTGGCCGGCTGACGGTCTTCTACTGCTCGCTGGGGGCCGGACGGCCCTGCATCATGGCCCGCCTGAGCAGGACGGCCCACTGGGCAAAGGCCTCCTCCACCTGATCCCAGCGGGTCCACACCTTGGTGAGCTGGGAGATGCTGCCCTGGTTGCTGATGAGCAACTCCCCTTGAACTCGGTTGCTCACGCTGTCGCTGAACTGAGCCTCCACCGCAGCCTCGCCCACGTCCAATGGGACCATGAGTAACGCCGAACTGACTACGTTCACCGCGGGCTGCACCGGCTTAAGATGCACCAGGGCGGCCCTTAGGCGCAATACACCGGGAGCGGGCCGCGTGGCCAGGGGGAAGTTGCCCTTGAGGGCCTTGATGACCATGGAGCGAAGCTTGGCGGCCATCTGCTTGGCCTCGCCCTCCTCGAGTTGTCTTTGAGCCTTGGGGGCGATCCTAACCTGCACCTCGTCGATGAGCAAGGCGCGGTAATTCTGCCATCTGACGCCCTTTTTCTCCCACCAATATAGCCCGTCCACATCAGGGTCCGGGGCCAAGGCGTCATAATTGCTCAAAAAGCCCGATGGAGGCACCTTGGGAGGCGTGCCGCATCCGGCCAAACACAACATCACCAGGCCCAAAGCTAGAGCCAGGGCCACAGTCAAAATCCTTTTCACATTCTTGGCACTCATGCTAACCCCCGCGTTTTTTTATCCCAACATGGTGCCACCGGCTTATTACGGGGTCAAGCAAGGGTGTTTTTAGCCCCCAGGTCTTTCCCCAAAGCCCGGGGTGGGGTAATGTGATGTCTTATGGCATCGCAGTTTACCCAAAGGCAGTTGGCGGTGGGCCAGGCTCTTTGCCGGGCCCTGGAGAACCACCGGCCCGGCCGCGAGCATCTGGAGCAGGTGCGGCCGGCAGCGGTACTCATGCCCCTGTGGGACGACGGAAAACGGGTGCAGGTGGTGTTCACCAAACGCACCGAAACCCTGCCCTCTCACGCCGGCCAGATTTCCTTTCCCGGCGGTATGGTGGACCCTGAAGACCAGGACCACAAGACCACCGCCCTGCGCGAGACCCACGAGGAGGTGGGGGTGCCTCCCGAGGAGGTTGAGCTCATCTCCCGCCTGGATCAGGTGGTCACGGTCACCGGATATTTGGTCACCCCCTATCTGGGGCTCATGGACCCGGCGGCGCGCTTTGTGCCCAACCCGGTGGAGGTGGAGCGCGTGGTGTTGGTGCCCATGTCGCGCCTGCTCAACCAGAGCAATTACCAGACCGTGGACATGACCTGGGAGGGCATGCCGCTAAGGCAGATCGCCCTGTATCAGGATCGGGACATGATCTGGGGGGCCACCATGCGCATCCTGTTGAACTTCCTGGAGGCCGTGGGGCCCGCCGCGGGCCAAATAGCCGAGCTGGCCGGGTAAAAAGGGCTGGACAGAATCAAGGCCCTGCGGTAGACAAGTACACCCAGTCGGGACGTGGC
Source organism: Deltaproteobacteria bacterium (assembly GCA_020444205.1). Taxonomy (GTDB): domain Bacteria; phylum Desulfobacterota; class Desulfarculia; order Desulfarculales; family Desulfarculaceae; genus Desulfoferula. Next base: position 24,054 of record JAHLLJ010000028.1, read on the forward strand.
TCAGGCTGGTAGAGCACTGCGTTCGGGACGCAGGGGTCGCTGGTTCAAATCCAGTCGTCCCGACCAACTGGACATCCCTAAGTCAGGGGCTCCCCAAAGGGAGTCCCTGACTTTTTTCCGCCATGCCACACATCCCAGACCACTGTTACGATTGCCTTGCCAAAGCCAATAATTTCAGTTTTCGAGGCCCTTAGCTGGACGGCGTTTTCCGGCCTTTCTTGGCCGCGCGCGGGCCTTTAGGCACAACTATGCGATCTTGCTATCTAACGGCAATATTGCCGGTTTGTTCCGGACTCACAACTTTTTTAGTAGCATACTATTGTATAGCTATATTTTTTAACCACCTGTTATATTTTTGATTTAAAGTTTTCATACCGGATCGAGGTCCGGCACGGCCGGTCGGCAAAAGGTTTGGGGTGAGCCTGGAGGCCCTCCGGCTGGAAAGGTGGCGCTTGGGGTCAGGAGCAATCCAATGGCCAAGCGCGCTGCTTTTAATTCTTTCAGGAGAAAAAGGCAAATGAAAAGGCTAGTAATTATTGCCCTTGCGGCCGCGATGGCTCTATCGGTAGCCGTCCCGGCCCTGGCGGTCAGCCCCTCGACGTACACCTTCGAGATGGCCGCCCGTATGCTGACCGACATCGGTTGGCAAAACAAAAGCCAGGAGTTAACCAAAAACCAAAGCGAAGATGTCGGCAGCTGGTTTGTCAACATGCCCGGCCACAGCTACCTGCGAGCCCGCTTCTACAGCGTGGACAAAAACGTGGGTGGCCGTATCGAGCTGGGCCTCAAGAGCCTGCAGCCCGAAGCCTCCGTGAGCCTGCGTTATGCTTACGGCTATTGGCGCGTAGGCCGCTGCCGCATCCTGGCCGGTCAGACCGACAACTGGTTCGGTTCTCTGGCCTACCACGTGCGTCAGTACGTCGGCCTGAACGAGAACGCCCACCTGTTGATGTTCGGCTGGGGCTTCCTCTGGCCGCACCGTGTGCCGCAGGTGCAGTTCACTTACAACACCGACAAGTGGGGCATCCAGTTCGCCGTGGAGGAGCCTCGCTCGAGCAGTAGCACTTACTATGGTGCCGCTAATACTGGTACTGACTATTATTACAACGTTCCCCGCCTGAGCCTGACCGCGATGTTCAAGTTCGGCGGCTTCATGACTCACCCTGGTATCAGTTATGTGAATCACCAATATGAGGCTGGCAACACCGGCCAGCCCGACCACGACTGGGCCACTTGGGCCATCGTGCTGCCCATCAAGTTCACCACTGGTCCCTTCACCGTGAAGTTCCAGGGTCACTGGGGCCAGAACTTTGGTACTGAGTATCCCTTCTACCCCAGCTATACGAGGGCGACTCTTAATGCTGCCGGTACCGACGTTAGTGACACCGACATTTATGGTGGCGTGATTGCCGGTGAGTACAAGATCGGCAAGATCATGATCACGGCCGGCTTCGGTTACGAGAACTTCCAGAACGATCAGTGGTCAACCGGTGGCGGTGATGACACCATCGAGCGTTGGGGCGCCTTCATCGCGGTGCCTTACCAGTTCACCAAGAACTTCGGTATCCACCCCGAGTTCAGCTACTACGACTACGACAAGAACCCCAGCGGCACCGACGGCGGCAACGAGTGGTTGCTGGGTGTCCAGTTCCGCTTCGTCTTCTAAGACGAATCTGAGCGCCTAAAAAATCACCCCAAGGAGGCCGGGGCCCAGCGCCCCGGCCTCCTTTTTTTTATCCCGTGCAATGAATCATGGGCTAATCCGGCTGTAGACCAAACCTTGGGGGTATCAGACGGATATTTTTTTATTCAGCATGAAAACTTTTATTTATTAGCTGCTAAATAAAATAGCTTTTTATTCACATTAGTTACGGAACCTAACCGATAACATATAGTTTTTCCGCGCTTTATCAATCAATTTTTCCCTATTGATTTTTGAATTGTTTAGTGGCTAAATTAGATCAGACTAATGGTTTAGCGGCTATACTAAACTCGAATGGTGGCCTTGCCGGGCAAGCAAGGCTGTTGGGAGGCGCCCCTAATCTAGTGAAAATGGCGGGGCGCCCATCGTATAGGAGACAACAGGAGAAAACGACATGAGGAAGCTAATTACCATTCTAGTGGCGGTGGCGGCCCTGGTGGCCCTCTCCGTCCCGGCCATGGCGGTGTCGCCTTCGACGTACACCTTCCAGATGGCCGCCCGTATGCTCACCGACATCGGCTGGCAGTCCAAGAGCGAAGAGCTCACCAAAAACCAGAGCGAAGATGTCGGCAGCTGGTTTGTCAACGTGCCCGGCCACAGCTATCTGAGGGCCCGCTTCTACAGCGTGGACAAGAACGTGGGCGGTCGCGTGGAATTGGGCCTGAAGAGCCTCCAGCCCTCGGCCACGGTGAGCTTGCGTTTTGCCTACGGCTACTGGCGGGTGGGCAACTGCCGCATCCTGGCCGGCCAGACCGATAACTGGTTCGGTAACGGCAGTTTCGCCCCCAAGCAGTATGTGGGTAACGCCATCGGCAACGATTACACCACCAACCACCTGATGTTCATGGGCTGGGGCTTTGTGTGGCCCCACCGTACCCCGCAGGTGCAGTTCACCTACAACACCGAAAAGTGGGGCATCCAGTTCGCCTTGGAAGAACCCCGCAACAAGAGCACCCTGGACGGCGCCAACGACGTGGACAATGTCTTCATCATGCCCCGCATGACCCTGACCGCCATGTTCCGCTACGGTGCCTTCCTGGTCCAGCCCGGCGTGATGTATGTGAAGCACGGCTATGAGGCGGGCAGCACCGGCTCCTCCGACGAGGAATGGGACACCATGATCTTCTTGCTACCCATCAAGATCGCCACCGGTCCCTTCACCCTGAAGTTCCAGGGCCACTACGGCAAGAACTTCGCGACCGAGATTCCCTTCTACGACACCAAGTGGACCAAGCCGATACTCAACGGCTCGGACGTGGAAGACACCACCATCTGGGGCGGCTCCCTGGCCGGCGAGTACTCCATCGGCAAGCTGATGCTTACCGCCGGTGTGGGTTACGAGAACTGGTCCAACGACACCTGGACCGACGAGGACGAAATCACCCGTTGGGCCGCGTTCGTGGCGGCGCCTTATCAGTTCACCAAGAACTTCGGGGTTCACCCCGAATTTGCCTACTACGCCTACGGCGACAATCCCAACACGGGTGACGACATGGGCAACGAGTGGGTGCTGGGTGTTCAGTTCCGCTTCATCTTCTAAGCTGGAATCATCCCTGTAAGGACTGAACAAGGTAGGCCGGGGCCATATGGCCCCGGCCTACCCCTTTGGTGCGAGCCGCCCGGTTCAGCTTTATTTGCGCAGGGCCAGGGCCAACCATCCCCCCTCCGTGCGCCGAGCCTGGGACTCCAGGCCCAACTCACTGAAAAAGCATGCCATGTCCTCGCCGGCCTCCTGACGGAATCCGCTGGCCACCAGCCAGCCGCCGGGAACCAGGGCCTGGGCCATGGTAGGCCCGGCCAGCTTCAGGATGGGTCCGGGCAGGTTGGCCGCCACCAGGGCGCAGGGCCCGGCCAAACAGCGGTGATCGGCCAGGGCGAAGAGAACCAGAGGCCCGGCTAAAGGGTTGAGCCCCTGGTTGCGGGCCGTGGCCCGGCGGCTGGCTGGGTCCGGGTCCAGGGCCAGCACCGGCTTCGCGCCCTTCAGGGCTATGGCCAGGGCCAAAACCCCGGTGCCCGCGCCCACGTCCGCCGCCGGTCCAGAGGGCAGGGCTCCCCAGCGGCCATCCATCAGCAGGGCCAGCAGCTCCAAATTGAGCAGAGTGCTGGGGTGATCCCCAGCCCCAAAGGCGGTACCGGGATCGATTATTAATATTTTTTTGGAGGCTGCAAGGCCCATCCAAGCCGGAGCCATGGACAGGCCGGGACCCAAGGGAATGGGGCGGGGAGAGCTCCAGGCCTGGGCCGGGTCGGCGGCCTGAATCTTCTGCATTCTAGGGGGATCCAAATGATGTTCCGCCGCCAGATCCGCCAAGCGCCCGGGCAGGCTATCTTCCCGTGACCACAGGGAAATCATCTCCGGCCCCTGCTGCATCAGCTTGAGGGCCCCTTGCCGCCGCAAGCTGCGCCCCAGGGCCCGTCCCTGCTGGGCGGTGGGCAGGCGGAAACGGGCCTCCAGCCATGAATGGTTACTCATAGCGGGAGCGCCCTCAAGGGCCCGCAACCGTCCGCCACCAATTGCATCTCACACCGAATTACTAGAAAAATCGTTCCTGCCACTTGCGAAAGGCCTTTTTAATTGCCATATTCTATAGGCATAAGGAAGCATTTTGATTCGCTCCCCGGACTGAAAGGATACATCATGGTCGAAGTTACTCCCGCGGCCAGTGAAGCCATTCAGGGCTTCATGAAGGAAAAAGATCTGAGTCAGCCGTTGCGAGTTTTCCTGCAAAGCGGTGGCTGAGGCGGTCCCAGCCTGCGCTTGGTTCTGGATGAACCTAAGGAAAATGACGACAAGTACGAGATCGACGGCCTGACCTATCTTATCGACAAGGACCTGTCCACCAACAGCGGCAAGATCACCGTGGACTTCGTGGACAACGGCTGGCAGCAGGGCTTCACGGTAAACTCCGAGAAACCCCTGATCAGCGAAGGCGCCAGCTGCTCCACCAGCGGCTGTGGTTCCAGCTGCGGTCACTAAAAATACGACCTGAATAATCCGGAGGCGGGTGCTGCCACCCGCCTCCGGGATATTTTTAGGGTTTAAACGAAGCCAGTTGGTCCCGCAGGGCGCCTGTGGACTCCCCTGCCTTTTCCAAGGCCCCATCAATGGCCGCCAGGCAGGCCTTTACCACCGGGTTTAGGGGACGGCTACGCCCCAGGGCCGCCCGCAAGGTGGCCAAGTCGGCCTTGAGGTCCTTGGACGCCGTGGGCCCCAGCTCGACCTCCTGGCCGGCGATGCGATCCAAAAGCGCCTCCAAGTCCGGTGCTTGCTCAGCCCCGGCCGCGCCCTGCAACTCCTGGCTGCCCTGGGTGGTCAAGCGCACCGCCCCACTGAGGCTGGCCATCTCCAAATAGCCCCGGTCCATGAGCTCCAGGCCCAGGCTCTCGGTGGCCCCGCGATCCAAACCCACCGCCTCGCCGGCGGTCCACATGTTGGCCGTTTCGCCTTCGGTGGCTATGGCCCGCAGGAACTCCAAGCTTTTTACTTCGTCCATGCCATCTCCCGCTGTTTGTGGCGCCCGCCCCCCGGTTCCGGCCGGGCCGATAACGGGGCCCTGTGCTATATTTACACTACTTAAGCCGACTTACCAAAGCAAAGGATAATCCGCCCTTGCCCTCTTCCACCTGGCCCTTGGCCCAACATCACCGAGCCCTTTTGGCCGCCGAGACCGGTGCGATGGTCAAGGAGCCCGGCGGCCGGCTCAACGTGGCCCTCATTTTTCCCAACACCTACCAGGTGGGCATGGCCAACCTGGGCCTGCACGCCATCTACCGGATCATCAACCAGCGCCAGGACGCCCTGTGCGAGCGGGCCTTTTTGCCGGGACGGGCCGAGGAGCCGCTTTACGCCAAGAGCGGCGCGCCCCTTTTGACCCTGGAGTCATCCCGGCCAGTGGCCTCTTTCGATTTGGTGCTAACCAGCCTTTGCTTTGAAAACGACGCCCCTAACCTTTTGAAAATACTGGACCATGCCGGTCTGGGCACCCGCCGGGTGAACCGCAGAGGCCCCTGGGTGGTGGCCGGAGGGGTTTTTCCCATGCTAAACCCCGAGCCCCTGGCCGAGGTTATGGACGCCTTTGTGCTGGGCGAGGCCGAGGTGGTGCTGGAGCCCTTCCTGGATGCCTTCATGGCCTTGCGGGGCGGCGACCAGGACCAGGCCCTGGCCCAGCTGGCCAAGCAGGTGCCCGGCTTTTACGCTCCCTCCCTGTACCAGGCGGCCTACGCACCGGACGGCACCCTGGCCTCCTTCACTCCGGAGCCGGGCCTGCCCTCCAAGGTGGCCGCGCCCAAGTACCAGGGTAATGCCGATGGCCTGGCCCGCAGCGTGATATCCGCGCCGGGGGTGGAGTTCGGGGAGATGACCCTCATCGAGGTGGGCCGCGGCTGCGGCCATGGCTGCCGCTTCTGCGCGGCCGGGCACATCTACCGTCCGCCCCGCCTGGGCGAGGCCGCCGACTTCGCGCCCTTGGCCCTGGAGGCCGCGGCCAATGGCGGCAAGCTGGGCCTGGTCTCGGCGGCGGTGAGCGACATCGAGGGCGTGGCCGGGCTGGCCCAAAAAATCGTGGCTGCCGGAGGCGCGCTGTCAGTGTCCAGCCTGCGGGCCGACCGCCTTAGTCCGGAGTTGGCCTCGGCCCTGGCCGCCAGCCGCCACCAGACCGTGGCCCTGGCCCCGGA
>JAHLLJ010000029.1 GCA_020444205.1 Deltaproteobacteria bacterium
GAAGCCGAAAACAGTCACCTGCGCGCCTTCATGATCACCATCGAACCTCACTTGGCCCACAAACCAGTGGCCTACAAGCATGAGGGGGAAGAATTCATCTTTGTGATGGAGGGGGAGTTGGAGTTCACGCTGGGTTCGAAAGTGCATCAACTCAAAGCCGGTGAGTCGATTCATTTTAATTCAGATATACCCCACAAGCTAAAGAGCCAGAGTAATGAGCCCACCAAGTGCCTGGTGGTCCTCTATACCCTCTGATCACCGTTGATCCGGCTCAGCCCGCAAAAATGAACCAACGCCATACAAGTTTCAAAACCTGATGGTATCAATCGATTTTAACCTGTGCTAAAAGGTGCGCTATCCTCGTGGCTCCCCCGAAGTTAGCCAGCAACTCCTAGGTTTATTTTCGCTGTGAGCGCCATAGTTAAGCCTGTAGCCGACTCCCTTGACTAATTAAACGAATCAATGTTTTTAAGTAGCATTTGCATGATTGGTTTCAAAAATTAGCCCTAAAGTTTTGTTTTTTAATCAGCTAAAAGAGACGGATAGGACAAATAGTCTTGGATCCAGTTGGTTGGCCCCCTGGTCAAATCCTCTCCATGGGCATGGAATCAATTCGGGGTGAACTTCATTGGCTTCTTCGCGCCTGACGGAGTTGCCGCCAAAAGGAGCAGCCGCCCACGGGGGATAAAATGGTTCCCAGTCCACTGAGCTTGGCCACCACGCCTTAAGCTCAGTGGACTGGAGAACCCGGCAATGGGGTCTGGTCTATTTACCGGTTTCCTGGCGATCAGCCAGGCGTCGCTTGCCCCAGTCCACCATGTTCTCGGCGATCTGGGCCCAATCGCTTTCCGGCCTGTCCACCAGGGCTATGGAGTCGGTAGGGCAGGTGAGCACGCATACCCCGCAGCCGATGCAGCGCTCCGGCTGGACCGAAAATTGGCCATCCTCTTCGCTGATGGCCTCCATGGGGCAGCGCTCCTCCATGCAGGTCCCGCAACCGGCGCATGTCTCGGCGTCGATGAGCGCAACGTAGCGGCTGCGGGCGATGATATAGGGGGCTTCGTATTCTTTCAGGCTGCGCATCAGGCCGCAGCAGCAAGGGCAGCAGTTGCAGATAAAGCCGCCCACCGCCTCCTGCACGTTGTAGGTGTTATGGACCAAGCCCTCCTCTTCGGCCTGGTCGATTACCCTCAGGGCTTCTTCCCGGTCGATGATCCGCCCGTCCAGGTTGAACTCGTCGTAGGCTCCCTCTTCCATGGAGTATTGCAAGCAGATTTGCAGGGTGTGCTTACAGGGATTGCCCAGCATCTCCTGCTCCCTGCGGCAGATGCAATCCTGCACCCGGAAGGACTTGGCCCGGGCGATGATCTGGCGGACGTCTTCATAAGGCAGGATATCCAGGTCGGTCTTGATGCCCGCGTTCACCGGTATTACTCGCGTGAGGTGCGGCCCGTGGCCGCCCACCTTGCGGCTTAGGGTAGGCAGGTACTGCTCGAACAGGGCGGCCAGATCAGGGGTCAGCCTCTCCCTGCGCTGATACTCGTAGATGCCCACCACAAAAGGCGCCATGCGGTACATCTGCTGTCCGCCCATTTTCATGGTGGCTATCTGCCCCTTGGCGGCCATGCCCTTTAGTATGGGCTCCATCTCCCGCGCGGGCCGGCCCAGGCGCTGGGCGATGTCCCGGGCCGTTTCCGGCAAGGGACGCAGCTGCAAGGCCATCTCGGCCTCTTGAGGGGTGAAAATTTTCCGCAGTATGTCTAACTCCACCCCGCTGGGCGTGGAGGGGAAGCCCTCGGGCAACTCGTCGAGCCTATCGGCCAGTCGCTGGTATATGTCCACGGGCGGGCCTTCCTTTCTTGGCGGCGTGCTCAGGAGCATGCGAACATCAGGACCAACGGGTGGGAACGAACTTGCCGGTCACCGCGGCGTTGATCAGGTCGGGCATGGCCCCGAAGAACCATCCCTGGCCCTGACCGCCGAACAGCTTGACTCCTTTGAAGCTGTTGGTGGCGATGTTGAGGTCGTCCCCCCAGTCGCGCAGGGGCAAAAGGCCGAAACAGGTGGAGTGGAATATCTTGCCGCCCGCCTGCTCAATCACCGCCGCGTCGCCGTGGTGGTGGGCCATGTAATAGGTGGGGGTGTCGGTCTGGACCCAAAAATAGACCTTGTCGCTGACCTTCTTCCCCTCGAGCATGGCCGCTATCTGACGAATCTCAAAGTAGGTGAGGTGAGGGCAGCCCACGTGCACGATGTCCACGTGGTCGTCCTTGGCCGAACAGAGCATCTGGTAGACCTCCTTGAGGTCGTCCAATTCCAGCCTGATGCGCGGGACATGGACCGGCACCCGACCGCCAAAGGCCGCCTCCAGGGTGGGGGAGCCGGGGGTGATGCCTACGAGGTGCATCATGGGGTCGTTCATGCCCGGCGAGGCGCACCCGGTGAGCAGCTTGGCCCCCTCGTTGCTCATGGGCTGGGGCAGGTTTATGATGGCCGGCACCCGGTCCTTGCCCTTCAGGGCCACCGCCGCGCCCAGGGCGGCCCAGTCGGCTGAGTAAACCAGGTTGCGCTTCACTTCGTTGCTCAGTTCAAAGATCACCTGGGGCCGACGGTTCCGCTCCAGCATGGTGCCGTACTTGGGGTGCACCCCGGTTATGGCCGCGTAGAGCAGGGTCACCGTGTTTTCCCGGTTGGCCCTGGCACCCAGGATGGAGTTGATATAGGCGGCGTAGCTGGATTCCACCGAGACCACGTACTCGCCGTACTTGGGGATCACGGTGTTGAAATGAGGGGTGCAGGATTGGGGCAGCACCCAGCCCATCTGCTTACAGGCCTGGTAGCCCTTTACCACCCCGTCGTAGACCGTGCGGGGAAGCTTGAAACGTCGGTGGTTCCAGGGATAGCCCTCGTCCTCGTACTTGTCCATCTGCAACAGCAGCGGATCGGTGGAGCAGATGCACGCCGGATCGTCGGTCACCTGGGCGTCCATGTCCAGGAACTCCTCGAACAGCGGGCTGTGGCCCAGCTCATACTTGGAGTAGTCCGGCGTGTCGCGCGGCATGAGCACGCAGGTGCCGAAGTGTACGTTGGACAGCCGGGCCATCTCCTCGGCCTCCACCGCTTGGCCAAAGTCTACCAGCCGCTCCATGGCCACGGCCTTGGCCTCACCGTGCTTGCCGTCGAGCATTTGCTTTTGGTAATCAGTGAGCTTCATCTAACCGTCCCCTGTTATGGCTCCGCCGCTGGTCAGGCCTTGGGCGTTATCTTTACCACTGCCAGGCCTCCTACCTGTTCGGCCTCTATCTCCACCCAATCGCCGGTCTTGATCTCCGCCAGGGGGTCTGCCTCCAGGTTGTCCACCGCCGGGATCTCGGCGGCGATGGCCCCGCCTATGTCGATGGGATGCACCTTGCGGCAGATGATGGCCTGGGGGCCCACCTTGGATTGCTTGACCTTGAAGTACAGGCCAATTGAGCCGGTGGTGGAGCCGCTCACCGTGGGATAGACCACGATCTTGTCCCGCACGCTTTGCCCGGTGAGCTGATGCCCGAAGATGCTTATGACTCCGGTCTCGTTGGGTATGGTGAAGGGGGCCCAGCTAAGAGGCTGCTCGCTTACCAGGGCTTCCCCGGCGGCTCGCCCCTTGGACCTGGCGATTCCCTTGAAAACCTTGCTTTCCGGCATGCTTCCCTCCCGGCGCCCAATGCTTGGCTGGGGCTGATAAATCGGTGCCGGCCCAAAATTACACAGGATCGGCCCACAACCAGATAAAGCCCCATATTGCCTGGATTTTCAAGCAAATATCATGCCTAGCAAAATGTCAGTATAATTAAGAGGTTGCCAAATCCTTATGTCCATATTTAGTACAACCTGTTTTAGTTATAGACAGTTTGACGGTCAATTTAATATAATCACCTATGTTTTCCGGCCTTGGCCTAAAGGCATAACTAGTTTTAATTATTGTTTTTTGCCGTATCAATGGAGCGAAGTTTCATGTCGTCCAGCAGGGCCGCCGCTGTCAAGCCCGGCGCTCGGGATCAGGGGCAAGCGCGTGATTCCGGGGTGCTCTCAGACCTGCTCAACATGTTGGAGCTGATCCTGGACCAAGCCTATCTGGGCCTGGTTTTCGTGGACACCAAGGGCATCATCCGCTTTATGAACCAGCAGTACGAGGACCTCATCGGGGTTCCCCGCCAAGAGACCTATGGCAAGCACATAACCGAGTATTTTCCAGACTCCCGCCTGCCCTTGGTCATCGAGACCCAAAAGCCGGAGATGGGCTGGAAGTACGACTACCGCGGCCGCGGCACCCTGGTGGTCAACCGCATCCCCATCATCAGGGACGGCGAGCTTATCGGGGCGCTGACCCAGTGCATATTCCGCGACATCTCCGAGCTCAAGGACATGGCCAAGGATTTGGACATCCTGCAGAAGCGGGTGCGTTCCTACCAACACCAACTGTCCGACCTGCTCACCCCCAAATACACCTTCAAGGACATACTGGGCGTCAGCGAGGGCCTGAACCACGCCAAGGATATGGCCCAGCTCTATGCGGGCACCGAGAGCGCGGTGCTCATCACCGGGGAGACCGGCACCGGAAAGGAGCTTTTCGCCCACGCCATCCACAACGCCAGCCCCCGCCGGGACGGGCCTTTCGTGTGCCTCAACTGCGCGGCCATACCCAGCGAGCTGCTGGAGTCGGAGCTGTTCGGTTATGCCGCCGGGGCCTTTACCGGGGCGCGCAACGCCGGCAAAATGGGCAAGCTGCAGATGGCCCGGGGAGGCAGCATCTTCCTGGATGAAATCGCCGAGCTGCCCCTGGTGGCCCAGGCCAAGCTCTTGCGGGTCTTGGAGGACAAGCGCATCGACCGCCTGGGGTCCACCAAGCCCGAGGACGTGGATTTCAGGCTCATCGCGGCCACCAACCGGGAAATAAAGGCCGCCGCCGACGAGGGCGGCTTCCGCAAGGACCTTTACTTTAGGCTGTCGGCCCTGAACCTGCACCTGCCGCCCCTGCGCGAAAGGGAGCAAGACATCCTGGTGCTGCTCAACGATTTCGCGGGCAACATTCTACGCCGCTCAGTGCAGATCACCGACACCGCCCTGAGCGCCTTGCAGGATTATCCCTGGCCGGGCAACATCCGCGAGCTTAAGAACGTGGTGGAGCTGGCCTGTTGCCTGATCAAGGATCAAGACGTCATCGACCTGGGCAACCTGCCTCCCCACATAATCCAATATGACGCGGCCGCATCGGCCGAGCCCTCGCCTCCCCAACCCAACGCGGCCCGCTTGAACCTCAAGAGCAAGATCAACGAGGACGAGATCATCCTAATAAAAAGGGCTCTGGCCGAATGCAAGGGCAACAAGAGCGCAGCCGCGAGCAGGTTGGGCATTTCCCGCTCGTCGCTATACAACAAAATGCGGCGCTATGATATTTCCGCTTGAGGCGATGCTCGGGGCTATTGTCGTCAGGAGAGGAAGTCGGGATTTTTATATTCCGGGTTTGGGTAAGTGTAAAAACCCTTGCCGGTCTTGTAGCCCAATTCGCCCCGATCCACCATATCTTTGAGGGGCTCGGGAGGCAAAAAGCGGGCATCGCCGGTTTCGTTGTAGTAGCTCATTTCCACGTTGTAGACCACGTCCAGGCCCACCTGGTCCATCATGCCGAAGAGCCCGAAGGGCATGCCGGTCCCCACCATCCAGGCCCTGTCCGCGTCCTCCACCTCCACCGCTCCCTCAGCCCACATGTGCAGGGCCTCGCGCCGGGCCGCGTGCTGCATGCGGTTGAAGCAAAAGCCGAAGGTTTCCTTCTTGAGCCTGATGGGCAGGCAGCCGATGGAGCGCACCCAGGCGGCCCCCGCCTCCAGGGTGGCGGGCGCTGTGGCCTCGCCGCCCATCACGTCCACCAGGTTGATGCCCAGGGCGGGAAAATAAAAATGCAGGTTCAGACACTGGGCGGGACGTTTGGTGGCATCTTGGATGCGTGAAATGGGGATGGACGAGCTATTGCTGGCCAACAGGGCCGGGGCAGGGGCCAAGCGGTCCAGATCCGCGAACACTTGGCGTTTGAGCTCCAGGCGCTCGGGCACCGCTTCTATCACCAGGTCGGCCCGGCTGACCGCCTGTTCCAGGTCCCCGGTGAGCAGTACCTTTTGCATGCCTTGCTTCCAGGCTTCCAGGCCTACGACAGGCTGAATTTGTTGGGCCTCCATGGCCGAGAAGATCATGCGGTTGGCTCGCTCGAACGACTCCGGCACCTCATCGAAGCCAAAGACCTTATAACCATGGCAAGCGCTTTGGATGGCGATCTGGGTGCCGATGACGCCCATGCCCACCAAGGTCACACGCTGAATTTCATCGATTTGCATGGGTTCATTCTCGCATGAGGGGTCAGTTGCTAATGGAAGGTAGCACATCCATCATCTCCGGCAGGAAGGTCACCACTAGGGGGAACAGGGTCAGGATCGCGATGGTGATCACTTGCACCGCGATAAATGGCACCACTCCACGGAAGATGGTGCCCATGGGGATGCCCTCCACCGAGGAGTGGATAACAAAGACGTTGATTCCCACCGGAGGGGATATCTGGCCCATCTCCATCATGATGACCATTACCACCCCGAACCAGATGGGATCGAAGCCCAGGGCGATGATGGAGGGAAAGATTATGGGCAGGGTCACCATGATCATGGGGATGATGTTCATCACCATACCCAAGAATAAATAAAGCACCAGGATGCACGCGAAGAACACATAGCGTGACAGGTTCAACGACTCCAGCCAGGAGGACAGGCTGATGGGCAGCTCGGTAAGGGTGATGAAGTTGCCCAGGATGGCCACCCCAATGAGCAGGGTGATGATCATGGCCGACATCTCGATGCCCAAGGTGAGAGCGCCCCTAAGCTGGGCCCAGTTGAACTCCGCGGACATCGCCGCCAAAACCAGGGCGCCCAACAGGCCCACGCCGCCGGCCTCGGTGGGGGTAACTATCCCCGAGTAGATGCCTCCCATGACCAGCACGAAGAGCACCACCACCTTCCAGGGGCCCCGCAGGGAAAGCATCTTCTGCTTCCAACTGAATCCTTGAGAGGTGGGCCCCAGGCCGGGGTTCATCTTGCACATCAGCATAATCATTGCCGAGAAAAGCCCGATCATAATCAGGCCGGGTATGATGCCGGCCATGAACAGCTTGCCCACCGACTGCTCGGTGATGATGCCGTAGGCGATGAAACCGATGCTGGGAGGGATGAGAATGCCCAGGGTGCCGCCCGCGGCCACCGAGCCTGTGGCCAGGGAATCGTTGTAGCCGTACTTCTTCATCTCCGGCAAGGCCACCGAGCTCATGGTGGCGGCGTTGGCCATGCTGTCGCCGCAGATGGCAGCGAAGCCGCCGCAGCCCATGATGGTGGCAATGGCCAGGCCGCCGGGGATGCGAGCTAGCCATTTGTGGGCCGTGCTGAACAGGGCCTTGCTTATGCCCGCGTTCAGGCAGAACAGGCCCATGACGATGAAGAAGGGTATCACGCAAAGGTAGTATTCGGAGACCGCGTCATAGGCCTGCAAACGCACCGAGCCCAGGGCGATCTCCGGCCCGGCCAGGCACCAGGTGCCCAGCATGCCGAACAGGCCCATGGCAAAGGCCACGGGAAAGCCCAGGAACATGAACCCCAGGGCCAGCCCGATGATCAACACGGCCAGGCCGGTCTTGCCGAAATCCAGGGCCAGGGACTCGTAGAGCCAGGGCGCCAGGGCCACGGCGACGGCGATGGCCAGGGCCAGGGCCGCGGCGGGCAGGGGACGGCGGCGGGTGGTGAGCAGCTCCCCCAGGCTTTTGATGAACTGCTGGAGCAACACCAGCACCATGAGCAAACACCCCAGGGCCGCCAGGCCGGTGAAGGGCCAGAAGTGCATTTCAGAGATCAGGGTCAGCTTGCCGTCGAAGTACTCCTGGGAGGCACGGCTGTAGAGTTGCCAGCACAGGATCAAGAAAAGGTAGAGCCCGCACAGGGAAAAGACCACGTTCAAAAACCGGCGGGTTCCCTCCTTCATGCGGGTGGTGAAGATGTCCACCGAGATATGGCGCCCCTCCCGCTGGGTCTGGGCGATGCTGAAAAAGGTGATGATGATAAGCAGGAAGGTTTCCAGCTCGATAATGGCGTCGATGACCACGCCCCAGAAATTGCGCAGGGTCAGGTCCAGCAGGATTATGCCCGCCATGACCAGAGACAGCGCTGCGCTCAAGTAGGTGCACTTGGTGGCCACCGAACCCAGGGCCCGGTCCAGGCCCTGGGCCAGGCGCAGCAGCCCCGCGCCGGCCGCGGCCGTTGCGGCCTCCGGCGGGTTCATGGCCGCCGCCTGATCGCGATGGTTCGCGCCGAGCTTTGCGCTGCTTTGCATTTAAATGCCCGTTGTACCTAGCACCAACCGAGTTATGCGTGGCCCAAGGGCGGCGCTAAGGGCCGCCGCCCTTACAGCCTAGGTTACTTGCCCAAAGGTTTCCAGAAAGAATCGCGCTGCATGGGGCTGGCTCCGGTCTTGGCCACCACTTCCTGAATCTGCTTCATGACCGCCTTGCCGTCCAGACCGGCCTTGTTCATGGACTCGATTTGGGCGTCATACACCGGCTGCAGGGTGGAGCGCCACTTCTCCCGCTGCTCTTGGGGCACCATGTAGATCTGGTCGCCGCGTTTCTTAAGCTGGCTGATGATGTAGGTGTTCATCTCCAGGTTCTTGTGCCCCACCGCGATGCTCAGCGAAAGGGTCAGGTCGTTGAAGACCTTTTGGATGTCCGGCGGCAGGGAGTTCCAGCGCTTGAGGTTCATGGCCGCCACCTGGGCGCCGGGCAGGTAGTTGGCAATGGTGTGCTTGTTTACCAGGTCGGTCATTCGGAAAGAGTGCAAAGGCGGAGTGGGAAAGATCACGCCGTCCAAAGCGCCCCGTTGCAGGGACATGTAAATGTCGGCCAGCTTGGTCACCCGGGGAGAGGCGCCCCATATCTTCAGGCTGGCCACGCCGATGGCGTTGGCTCCCCATATCTTTTGGTTCTTGAAATCGGCCAGCTTTTTGATGAGCAGGCTCTTCATGTGGAAGTTGCTGATGCCGGTGGTCAAAAAGCCGATGACCTTCATGTCCTTGTACTCGTTGCGCACCGCCGGGATCTTGTTGAAGCACTCATAAAAGGACTGGGTGGCGTGCAGTTCGTTCTTGAGCTGGAAGGGCATGTAGATGGCGGTGCTGGCCGGAAACTGCTTGCTGAAGGCCCACACCCCCAAGGGCATCACTATGTCGGCCAGGCCGCTTTTCACCGCGCTAAGCCCCTGCTCGGCCTTTACCAGGGTGCCGCCCAGGAACCACTTGATCTTCACCCGGCCACCCGTGCGCTTTTCGATCATCTTGCCCCAGGGGATATAGACCTGCTGCACCACCGGGTGCATGGGCGGCTGCCACACCGAGGCCTTGAGCTCGATCACCTCCGCCGCGCTCGCACCCAGCGGCGCGGACAAGGCCAAACCAAGGCATAAAGCGGTAACCAAGGTTGCCAGCTTAAAGTATTTCACCTGATCCCTCCCTTGAATCGGTTGCCGTACGAATCGCTATTCACCGGGATCGCCGCCATGAGGATCACTCCCGCTTGACCCCCATCATTTCGGCGGCCTCTTCCACGGTGGCGACTTCTCTGCCGATCTCCCTGGCGATGCGCACCATGCGCTCCACCAACTGGGCGTTGCTCTTGGCCAGCTCGCCCTTGGAATAATAAATGTTGTCCTCCAGGCCGGTGCGGATGTTTGCTCCCTGGCACATGGCCATCACCGTGGAGGGCAGTTGATGCTTGCTCAGGGTAATCACCTGCCAGCTCGAGCCCTCGGGAATGGTGTCGACCATGGTGGCCAAAAGCTTGGGGGTGAAGGGCATGCCGCCGGTCACCCCCAACACCAGGCTGAAATGCACCGGCGTATGCAGCACCCCGCGCTTTACCAGCTCCAGGGCGTTGAAGATGTGGCTGATGTCGTAGCATTCGCACTCAATGGCGATATCGCGCTCGTTGCAGCGCTTGCAGAAATCCTCGTTCCACCACATGGGGTTTTCAAAGGTGTCGATGTAGTCGAACTCAAAGGTGCCCATGTTTATGGTGAGCATGTCGGGCTTAGGCTCAATGACGGTCAGGGGCATGCGCTCGTCCAGGGAGGCCGCGGTTCTGCTGCCGTCGGGGCGGGGCACCGCGCCGATGCCGTTGCCCACCTGGGTAATGATGGGGGACTTGGCCTTTATCTCGGTGAGTATTTCCTTGTAGATTTCCAAGTCCCCGGTGGTGTGGCCCTGGCGGTCGCGGGCGTGAATGTGACACACCGAGGCGCCCGCATTATAGCAATCATAGGCGGACTGGGCGATTTCCTTGGGCTGCTCGGGCAAGGCCGGGTTTATGTCCTTGCCGTGCAGGCCGCCGGTTTGCGCCACCGTGATTATCAGTTTTTTCATCTTGGCTATTTCTACGGTGATCTCCATGATGCCGACCTCCTTATTTTAATTATTCTTCTGCTTCGCGAGGCCCAGGATGGCCCTGGCTTCGTCCGGGGAAGCCACGGGGCGGCCGTATTCTCGGGCCAAGGCGGCTATGCGCTCCACGAACTGGGCGTTGCTCTCGGCCAGCACCCCCCGTGAATAGTAGATATTGTCTTCCAGCCCAACCCGGATATGTCCCTGCATGGCCATGGCCATCACCGACATGGGCAGGTGGTTTTTGCCGATGCCTATTATGGACCAGGTGGCGTCGCCCGGGAGCATGTCCAACAGGTGCAGCAGGGTCTTGGGCTCGGCCGGAGCTCCCCAGGGGGTGCCCAGCACGAACTGGAAATGCAGCGGGTCCGCCAAGCGGCCCTGGTCGCGCATGCGCAGGGCGGTTACGATCATGCCCGAGTCGAACACCTCTATCTCGGGCTTCACCCCTTTTTGCAGCATGGCCTCGGCCGCCTGGTCCAAAAAGTCCGGCGGGTTGCTGAACACCCCGCCCCCCAGGTTGATGGACCCGGCGTCAAAAGAAGCCAGCTCGGGCTGAAGATTCAAGGGCGCCAGACGATCGGCGTAGGGCAGGTTGCGCCCGGCGATGCCCGAGGTGGTCAGGCACAGCACCAGGTCGGTCTGCTCCCGCAGTGGCTCCACCACCCGCCTAAACAGCTCCAGCTCCTGGCTGCCCAAACCGGTCTGGGGATCGCGCACGTGGATGTGCACAATGGAGACCCCGGCCCGCCAGCACTCCAGACAGGAGGCCACTATCTCCTCGGGGGTGTAGGGGATGTGGGGCGAGAGGTCGCGCATGTTGCGGCTGCCGGTGATGGCGGCGGTGATTATCAGCTTGTTGTCAGGGTTGTTTGAGCTCATCTACGGTCCCTCGGGGAAAGTTTTATGCGCGTTAATTACACCTAGCACAGAGCGCCCTAACTTAGGGTCAAGGAAAATCCCTCGTCCTGGATATGCATGTAGGCCCTCTGTTCCTGGGTCAGCAGCTTTTGCACAATTTCCATGACCGGCTTGCCGGGCCGGAGGTAGTGATACTCACGGCCCTTGACCGCCAAAACGCGGTCCACCGCCTCCTGGTTGGAGGAAAGCACCCTGAGCAGGAACTCGTCGTCGTCCATTTGCCTGTCGAATCCCCGACGCAGTTCATCCAGGCTCTTTTCCGTGGGCTGCCAGTTGAGCAACTGCTTGGCCCGGGGCAGGCTCATGATCTTGTCCCTTACCGGCTTGTCCACTGGAGCGATCAGCTCGCCGAAGTGGCCCAGGGCGTACTTGATGATCTCGTCGCTGACTATCTTGTAGCGCTCGCCCAGGGTGTAGTTGAGGATGGCCTGGGCCCCGATGTATTGCGACAGGGGCGTGACCATGATGGGGTAGCCCAGCTCGCGGCGGATTAGGGCTATCTCCTTGAGCAGCTCGTCCAGCTTGTCCCCCAGGCCCCGCTTGTCCAGCTCGGCCTGATAGTTGGAAAGCATGCCGCCGGGTAGCTGATGCTCATATTGGAACAGGTCATACTCCACCGGCGCGCCAACCGCCAGGCCCTCCCTGCGGGCCACATAGGTAAAGTGCTCGGTCATCTCGGCCAGGGCATCGGTGTCCAGATCGGAGGAAAAACCCAGCAGGCCTGCGTTGCGCAGGATGTTGTCCACCGAGGGCTGGGATGCGCCGTTGGCAAGGGGGGCCACAGCGGTGTGCACCGTTTCCACCCCCAACTTGATGGCCTCCAGATAACAAAGCGGCTCCAGGCCGGTGGTGCAGTGGCCGTGAATCTCCAGGGGCACCCCGTCCACCTTGTCGCGAATGGCCCCCACCAGGGAGCGGGTGCGCTCCGGGGTGAGCAGGCCGTCCACGTCCTTCACGAAAAGGCGGTCCGCCCCGGCCTTGGCGAACTCCAGGGCCTTTTGGGCGTAGTAGCTGTCGGTGTGCACCGGGCTGTAGGAAAAGATGAGGGCGACCATGGTGGTCATGCCCGCGGCCTGGGACCATTTGATGGCCTTGGTCACCTGGGCGGTGTCATGACAAGGGTCATTGATGCGGATCCTGCGGGCTCCTGCCTCGGCGATCTTCTTAGCCCAGAACTCGGTGACCGAATCGGGCACGTCGCCGAAGTTGCGCAGCACCCCCCCCACGATCAGGGGGGTGTTGGGCATGGCTTGAGCCATAAG
Organism: Deltaproteobacteria bacterium; assembly: GCA_020444205.1. Taxonomy (GTDB): domain Bacteria; phylum Desulfobacterota; class Desulfarculia; order Desulfarculales; family Desulfarculaceae; genus Desulfoferula. The sequence continues at coordinate 12,678 of JAHLLJ010000029.1, forward strand.
GCGCATGCGCTCCCAGGGGTTCTCGCCCAGGTTGCGCACGCACCAATCCATGCTGATCAAGGCCATGAAGTCCAGGGCCTCGAAGCCCACCTTGTCTATCACCGGCGCGATGGGCAGCATCATGGCGGTGGTCATGCGCCCGTTCCACAGGCTCTGGGGGCCGTCGCGAAGCGATGTGTCCACAAAGGAGATGTGATTCATAAACAGCCTTCCCCCATCAACTCAACATGATGTTTTCCAGCCAGCGCGTATTGATCCGCCCTCCGGCGAAGTCGGCGTGGCCCAGCACGGAACCCAAAAAGGCGACGGTGGTGTCTATGCCCCGCACCTGGAAGTTGTCCAGCGCCCGGGTCATGCGGCCCAGGGCCTGGGCCCGGTCCGGGCCCCAGGTGATCACCTTGGCCAGCAGGGAGTCGTAAAACGGCGGCACCAAATAGCCCTGGAAGCAGTGGGTGTCCACCCGCGTGCCCTCGCCCTGGGGCGCGGCCCATTGGCTTATGCGGCCAGGCGAGGGCCTGAAGCCGTCCGTGGCCAACTCCGCGGTGACCCGGCACTCCAGGGCATGCCCCGACAGGGCGATGTCTTCCTGACGAATGGCCAGGGGCTCTCCGGCCGCGATGCGTATCTGCTGCTGGACCAGGTCCACGCCGGTGACCGCCTCGGTGACTGGGTGCTCCACCTGGATTCTGGTGTTCATTTCCAGGAAGTAGAACTTCTGCTCGTCCTGATCCAGGACGAACTCCACGGTGCCTGCACTCTCATAGCCTATGTGCCTGGCGATGCTCAGGGCTGCTTCGCATATCCCGGCGCGCAACTCGGGGCTGACCACGGGTGAGGGTGCCTCCTCGATCACCTTTTGATAGCGTCGCTGCACCGAGCAGTCGCGCTCGAACAGGTGGAGCGCGTTGCCCTGGGAGTCCGCCAGAATCTGCACCTCGATGTGGCGGGCGTTCTCTATGACCTTCTCCAGGTACAGGCGGTCATCGTTGAATGCGGCCCGCGCCTCGGCCTTGGCCTCGTTGAACATGGTGGTCAACTGCGCCCGGCCCCTCACGATCTTCATGCCCTTGCCGCCGCCGCCGCCGGCCGCCTTGAGCAGCACCGGAAAGCCCGCGCTCTCGGCCGCGGCCTGGGCCTCGGCAATCTCTTGCACGATGTCAGAGCCGGGGATGAGCGGGATGCCCAGCTCCCGGGCGGTGCGGCGGGCCAGGAGCTTGTCCCCCATGGCCGCGATGTGCCCGGGCTTGGGGCCGATGAAGCGCAAGCCGTTGTCCCGGCAGGCCCTGGCCAACTCGGGCTGCTCGGCCAAAAATCCGTACCCAGGGTGCAAGGCGTCGCAGCCGGTACACCGGGCAGCGGTGATCAAGGTTCCCACTCGCAGATAGCTGGCCGCGGGCTGGTGCGGCCCCAAACACACGCTGCGCTCGGCCAACCTGGCAGGCAGACTGTCCCGGTCGGCAGTGGAAACCCCCAAGACCGTGCCGAGACCCATTTCCCGGCAGGCCTTGATTATGCGAACCGCGATTTCACCCCGATTGGCGATGAAAACCCGGCGAATACCCTGCATGCCCTTTATTTCCCATTGCTATCGGCTTGCGGTTTGATCAAGAAAAGGGGCTGGCCGTACTCAACCATCTCGCCGTCCTGGGCGTAAATTTGTTTGATGGCGCCTTGGCGGTCGGCGGTGATGGAGGTGTAGAGCTTCATCACCTCGATGATGCACAAGGTGTCCCCGATCGCCACCGGGGAGCCCTCTTCCACAAACGGCGCTTCTCCCGGCTTGGGGGCGCGGTAGAACACCCCCAGCATGGGCGAGGTGATCACCTCCAGCCCTTCCCTCGCCAGCTGCTGGCGATCTATTTCGGGCCAAGCCGGGGCGGGAGAGGCCGCCTGCTCCGCCATGCCGCCGCGGCCCGGAATCTGCTGTTCATTTGGAGGAGATTCGCCGGCCGGGACCGCCTGCTCCAGGCTGGTCATACCCTGACCGTTCTTGCTCAAGACCAGCTTGAAATCGCTAACCTCCAGGTGAAGATTGCTGAAGGGTGATTCGCGAAACAGCTTCATGATGCTGATGATTTCATTGTGGGTCAGGGCCATGATCAATGCTCCGCTGAGTTACGAGCCAACTGGTCGGCAAGGTCAAGGGGCAGACCTCCGGTCTCTTCGGCCTTGGCATCGCCGCTCAAGTCGAGCCGATACCACGGGGACAGAGGCAACCAACCGCTGCCTTGGTGTTTTAACTTGCTGTGGTCTGGATAGTCAGCCAAAGGCGATGTCATGCCCGCTAATTTAGCAAGCCGTGTGCCAATAAAAAAATATATTGATTATAGCTACTTAACATTGCGCTGTACGGTGGGGATCGTCTATATCGTACAAAAATAGGACATTATGGCCGTTATGGTGTCCAATGTTTACACGCTGGATAGAGGCATGGACAGGCAAAAGCAAAAGGCATGGGTCGCCTTTGCCTGCAGGCTGGGTCAAGTCCGTATGGGCATCCCCCTCAAGGAGGTGCCGGTGAGCCTGGATCGCTCCAAGGAGATGTAGATCGACGCTCTGACGCAATGAACCCCGCCCCAAGGCCGGCCCAGGGGACGTAAAAAAGCCCCATCCCCAGACGGAAGCTCCGCCAGGAGATGGGGCTCAAAGCCAGTAGAGGGGTTAAGTTAGACTTCCACCGGCTTGAACACCAGCACGATGGCCATCACGAAAAAGACCATGGCCTCCGAAGCCGGTCCCCAGACGCGTCCGGTGACCGACATGACCATGCCCAGGGCAAAGGCCGAGATCAGGGTGCCGCGGATGCTGCCCAGGCCGCCCACCAGAACCACCGCGAAGCTCAGCAGCAGCACTTGGAAGCCCATGTAGGGATGCACCGTGGTGATGGGCGCGTAGAGCACCCCGCCCAGGGCGGCCAGGCAGGAGCCCAGCACGAACACCAAGGAGAAGTATTTGGCCACGTTGATGCCCAGGCTCAGGGTGGCCTCCTTGTCCTCCAGGCCGGCCACCACGATCTTGCCGATGATGGTCTTGTTGAAGAACAGCTCCATGCCCACCGCCACCAGAAGCGACAGGGCGATGATGAGCAGGCGGTACACCGGCAAATCCACCCCGAACAAGCCCATTGATTCGTTGATGGGGTCTGACAGGGGGATGGGCGTGGCGCCCCAGATCCACTTGATGGCGTCCACGCCGATGAGCAGCACCGCATAGGTGGCGATGATGGCGTAGTCGATGGACTCGCCGTACAGGCTGCGTACCACGAAGCGCTCGATTATCCAGGCCAGGGGTATCACCGCCAGCACCGCGAAGATGGCCGCCGGGGCGAACCAGCCACCCAGCATGGGCATAACCGCCACCAGCACGTAGGCTCCCACGGTGTAGACCAGGGCGTGGGCAAAGTTGACTATGCGCATGGTGCCGAAGGTGAGCGACAGCCCGATGGAGATGATGTATAGGATGCCGCCCAGCGTGAGGCCATAGGCAATGGTGCTGATCATTGGGCCACCTCCACCCCGCGCTTGCGGACGATCCGGGTCACATAGCCCCACACGCCCTCGCGGAATCTGAACACCAGGATGAGCAGGGCGATGCCCAGGAACATTTCCCAGCGCTGGATGTAGTTGGGTAGGTAGTTGCTGATGAGCATGTAGCCCACCCCGCCCGCCAAGGCGCCGTAGATGCTGCCCGCCCCGCCGATGAGCACCGCGAAGATTACCTCCACGCTGCGTCCGGGGTCGATGAAGCTGGGGGTTACGAAGGTGTAGTTGAGGATGCTCAGGCATCCGGCCAGGGCCGACAAGGTGGTGCTGAGGATGAAGGCCACCTTCTTGTAACGCGAGGTGTTGTAGCCCAAGAAGCGGCTGCGGGTCTCGTCTTCCTTGATGCTCCTGAGCAGAATGCCGAAGGGGCTTCCGGTGAGATGCTTTACCAGGAGCACCACCGCCAGCAAGCACAGCAGACAGAAGCCGAACACCGTGGAGGGATTGCCGAAGTCCAGGCCCATCACCGGGTCGAAGAAGGCGGCCATGCCGTCCTCGCCGCCGGTCCAGTGGGACAGGGCGATGAGCGCCAAAAAGAACCCCAACTGGTTGAAGGCCAGGTTGATCAGCGCGAAGCAGGCCCCGGTGGTGCGCATGATGATGGGCGCCAGCAGCACTCCCACCGCCGCGCCCGCGGCCAGGGCCACCACAATGGCCACAAAGGGATTGGCCGACAGGTGCTCGGCCGACAGGGCCGCCGCGTAGGCCCCCACGCCCAGGTAGAGCATGTGCCCAAAGGACAGGCGGCCCAAGTAGCCGTAGAGCAGATCATAGGCCAATACGAAAATGCAGAAGATGATGAAGTCCGTGGTGCGCTGGATGTTTATCGCCCAGGCCAGCAATATGAAGGCCGCCGCTATTATGGGCAGGTCCCACCTGGCCAGCTTGGGCAGGAATCCGGCTTGCGTCGCCCTGCCTTGTTCGCTCGTGCTCATAAGTACTGCTCCAACAGGGCTTGATCCTGGATTTGGTCCATGGTGGTGAGGTGGGCGGGGATGCCGCCTTCCTTCATGGCGTAAACCCGGTCGGCCAGACGGCACACCACCGGCAGGTTTTGCTCCACGATGACCATGGACACGGTGCCCTTGATGCGGTCCAGCACCTTGAACACCTCCTCGATGATGCCCGCGGCCAAGCCCTCGGTGGGCTCGTCGATGAGCAACAGGCGGGGGGAGCCCACCAGGGCGCGGCCCAGCAGCAGAAGCTGGCGCTGGCCGCCGGAGAGGCCGCCCGCCTTCTTGTCCATGAAGCGGGTGATCTTGGGGTAGATGCCCACCACCTTGTCGATGGCCTCGTCCAGGGGCTCACCCGTGGGATAGGCGGCAAGCTGGATGTTCTCGCGCACCGTGAGCTTGGCGAACACCCGCTTGTCCTGGAACACGTAGCGCACTCCCATCTGGGCCATCTTTTCCGGCGGGGTGCCGCCCACCGGATTGCCGTCCAGGGTGATGGCCCCCTGGGTGGGGGTCATGAAACCGGCGATGGTGCGCATCAGGGTGGTCTTGCCCGCCCCGTTGCGCCCCACCACGAAAACCATCTCGCCCCGGTCTATCTCCAGGGAAACCCCGTGCAGAACCTGGGCGTGCCCGTAGGCCACGTTGATGTTTTCCACTTTGAGGAGCATGGCTATTCTCCCGACGGCCGCACGGTGCAGGTGGCGTCGCCCCAGTAGACCTCGCGCACCAGGGGGTCATCCAGCACCTTGTCCGGGTCGCCCTCGGCGATGAGCCGTCCCTCATGCATCACGCTCAGGCGGTTGACCAGGGTGAGCAAGCGCGAGATCTTGTGCTCGATGATCACCAGGGTGAACTGATGCTTGACCGCATGGATCAGCTCCTGCACATCGGTGATCTCCACGTCCGAGAGCCCAGCCAGGGGCTCGTCCAACAGGAGCACCTGCGGCTTGAGGGCCATGGCCATGGCGATCTCCAGCTTGCGCTTGTCGCCGTAGGACAGCTCATCGGTGAGCACCCGCTCCAGGCCGGTGAGGCCCACTAGGTCCAGTTGGGCCAGGCAGGCGTCGGTTATGCGCCGTTTGTAGGCCGAGCCCAGCATGAAGCCGGGCTTGAAATCATAATCCGGGCTGAAGCGGGTCACCGCCAGCACCAGGTTGTCCAGCACCGGCAGGGAATTGAAAACCGAAACCAGCTGAAAGGTGCGCACCAGGCCCAGGGCCACCCGGCGCTCCGCGCCCTGGGTGGTCACGTCTTGGCCGCCGAAGAATATCTGCCCCTCGCTGGGGGGGAAAAGGCCCGTGAGCAGATTGAAGAAGGTGGACTTGCCCGCCCCGTTGGGGCCTATGATGCCGGCGGCTTCACCCGCCGTCACCTGGTAGCTGACCCCCTCCACGGCGGTGAAATCACCGAAACGCTTGGTAGCTCCCCGGCTCTCCAGGATCACCTCGCCGCTCATGTGCTTCCTTTCGATGGTGACGCGGAGAGGGGCGCCGGGCCCCTCTCCACGGATAGGGGTCTTACTTGTAACCGAGCATCTTCAGGGAAGGCAGGTAGTCCGTGCCGGTGTAGGCGCCGATGACCTTGACCAGGTCCCACTTGTCCTTGCGCTCCTTGGCGCTTTTGCCCTTCACCACGAACGCGTTGTACTTGAAGATGGGCTGGTGATCCTCGCGCCAGGTGCCCTTGCCCTTCATGGAATCGAAGGAGGGGTTGGCCATGACCGCGGCGGCCACCTTCATGGGATCGTTGGTCTGGGCGATGGACAGGCCGCGCAGGGCCTCCTTGGTGCCGATGTAGGCCATGGCCGAGTAGGGATCGGGCGGATAGCCGTATTCCTTGCGGAACTTGTCGGCAAAGGCCTTGCTCTGGGCCGCGATGGCCGCGTCTTCAAAGCCGGTCATGTCGTAGTACCAGCTCATCAGGCTGTACACGCCGTCCAAGGCCTCGGCGGGCACGCCCGCGCCGAAGACGTTGGTCATCCAGTTGAACCACACGGTGGTCTTGTTTTTGAGGCCGGTCTCATAGCACTGCTTGAGCACGTTGATGGCGTCGGTGCCCCAGTGGGCCAGCATCACCGCGTCGGGCTTCATCTCGATGATCTTGGTGAGGTAGGAGGTGAAGTCGCTGGTGCCCACCGGCGACTCCAGGTACTCGGCCTTCACGCCCAAATTGGCGAAAGCGGCCTGGGCGCCCTTCCACTGGTCCTGGCCAAAGGCGTAGGCCGGGCCGAAGAAGACGATCTTTTTCTTCTTGAGGTTCTTCACCAGGTAGGCCGCGCTGCCGTAGCCCGCCGAGTAGGCGCAGCCGTGCACCGCGAAGGTGGTGGGGGCCATCTCGTCCTTGCGGAACATGCCCAGGGCCACCACGTTGACCGGGAAGTAGGCCATGGGGTGACGCTTGACCTGCTTGTTGAGCGCTCCGGTGATGGAGGCAAAGGTCTGCCCCACCACCACGTCCACCTTGTCCACGTTTTTAAGCTCGCGGAAGCGGCGAATGGCCACGTCGGGCTTGGTCTCGTCGTCCTTTACCACGTACTCGACCTTCACCTTGGCCTTGCCCCAGGCCAGGCCGCCGGCCTCGTTGATTTCCTTGATGGCCAGCTTGGAGCCATCCAACTGCACTGGGCCAATGGGGCTGGCCGCGCCGGTAAGGCCGTACATCAGGCCGACTTTGATCTTGGCCGGTGGATCGGCCGCCATGGCGCCCAGCGGCAGGGCCACCAGGGCCGTGACTGCCACCAGGGCCGCCACTAGTTTCTTCCCTCCGAACGTCATTTTCTCACTCCTCCGTATTTAAAAGCGGGTTCCCGGCGAGGCTGGAATCACTCCAGGGACGTCAGGAACTCCTTGTGATCCATCACCTTGCCGATGCGCGGGAAGATCACCTCTTCGGCGTACTTCTGCTCGCGCTCGGTGTCCGTGGCGGTGCAGTCGCCGATTACGATTACCCTGAAGCCGTTGTCATAGGCTGAACGGGCCGTGGACTCCACGCACCAGTTGGTATGGAAACCCACCACGGCCACGTACTCGATCTCGTTGGCCCTGAGCAGGTAGTTGATGGCCGTGGAATGGAAGGCGTCCAGGGTGAGCTTTCCCCGGATGATGACGTCGCCGTCCTTGGGGGTTAGAGGATCGATAATTTCAGGGCCGGGGGTGCCGTCCAACCAGGCGCCCACGCCCCATTCGGCCTTCATCTCCATTTCAATGCCCCTAAGGCCATCGGTGCCGGGGCCGCCCGGCTTAAGCTCGGGGAAGCCGGGCTTGAAGGCCTGGAAAGGGCAGTAGAAGATCTTCGCCTTGCCCCGCGCACCGTCCAACAGTTCCACCAGGTTCTGGATGACGTTGCGCTCCTTGAGCTGGTCGGCGATGTACTGGTACATGGTGCCGCCAGGCGTAAGGAAATCGTTTTGGGGCTCGATGAGCACGATGGCCGTTTTTTCGGCTGGAATTTTCATGGCCGTAAACCTCCTAAGGAATGTTGGTCTCGCCTGGCCGTGAGCCTCGCCCGCGGGCTCCAGGCACGCGGCGGATTTATTAGCTGGCTTCCTTGGCGGGAAGCCATTCGCCTTGTTTGGATTCCTGGGTAATGTGACCGCGCATGAGCTGGTTGTGGCCGCAGAAGGCGGCTTCGGCTCGCTCGGGGTCGCCGGCCTTCAGGGCCGCCAAGAGCTTGGCGTGGTCGTCATACAGATCGGGGAGTATGGGCGCAAGATGGGTGGTCAGAGGACGCATCTTGTTCTTGATAGTCTCCAAAAGCTCCTGCAGATAGGGATTGCCGCAGGCTTCGTAGACGATGGCGTGGAACTCGAAGTCCAACTGCGAGTAGCCCACCAGGTCGCCTTCCTGGACCACCCGTTCCTGGCTTTCCAGGTTGCGCTCCATGCGCTTCAGGCCCGAGGACGATATATTGCTTGCTGCCAAGCGGGCGGCCATGCCCTCCAGCAATTCGCGGACCTCATAGAGCTGCAAGGCCTGCTCAGGGGTCAGCTCGACCATGAACACGCCTCGGTTGGGAATGTTCTTGATCAGTCCTTCCTGCTCTAGGCGCCCCACCGCCTCCCATACCGGAGTGCGGCTGACTCCCATCTCCTTGGCCAGGCTTTCCACGTTCAAGCGGGTACCCGGCTGAAAGCGATGGTTGGAGATCATCTCCTTGATAGCTTGATAGGCCAGGTTGCTTAGCTTCTCTTTGGGCAGCTTAGGCATTTCTCCCCTTTCCTTTTGTCTGTGTAATCCAGGTTACGGCCGGGCAGACCCCATGTCAAGAAATTTCATGAAATATGAAATATGAATCATGAAATATTGCGTAAAATGAGATGTGTGATTGGTGTTTATTCCAATTAAAATAATCTGTTACATGTTTTTTACTAGGGAGGCTCTGCGCCTCTAAAAAACCGCAAGCGCCTTTAAACGGGAGATTTCATGCGCTATGAAACAGAGAAATGGTATCGCCGTAACGGCGATAAGGACGGTTGCCGGGCGGGGCAGGGAGGTTTTTAGAGGCCGAGGCCAAGCCCCGAGTGGCAGGTCCAGATTTTAAGTTAGGATTTTGGTCCTAGCGAGGGAGGGTGACGATGGCCAGGAAACGCTATTCAGCCGAGCAGATTATGGCCAAACAGCGCCCATTTGCAATGTAACTTGCATCTGCTGCTGCAAATGGTGGGCATTCCGTGAAATGAAGCTTGTTCAGCTAAGCCTCTGAAAAATTTCCACCCAACTAAAATCATAAGAGCTTTTATAAGGTAAGATGGGTAGCTTGCAGAAAGCATTTTTCTATGGGTTTCATTTGGCGAAAGAATTGATAAATAGCGATGTCAAGCTCAACTGAGCAAACGGCTCCGGACGTCAGTCTCCGCGCCAACAAGGTGATCGCCGCCTCGACCGGGCACATGGTGCACGACATTTTCACTGCCTTTTTGCCTCCCCTGCTCCCCCTGATCATTGCCGAGTTTTCCCTGAGCATGTTCCAGGCCGGGGTGCTTAACGTCTTCGCGGTGCTGGCCTTCTACTTCAACCCCCTGCTGGGCGTGCTGGTGGACCGGGTGAACCTGCGCCTGCTGTTCGTAGCCGCGCCCGGCCTGGTGGCGGTGTGCATGAGCCTCATAGGCGCGGCCCCGTCCTATTGGGCGGTATGCCTGCTCCTGCTGTTCACCGGCATCGGCTCGGCGGCCTACCACACCATAGGGCCGGTGTTCATCACCCGGGCTGCGGGTAGCCAGCTGGGCCGGGGCATGAGCTTTTTCATGGTGGGCGGCGAGGCGGCCCGCACCCTGGGGCCCCTGGCCGCGGTGGGCGCCCTGACCTGGCTGGGCTTCGGCCATATGTGGCCCCTCATGACAGTGGGACTAGCCTGCTCGCTTTATCTGTGGTTGGTGTTCCGCCGCGCCTCCACCGTGGGGGCCACCGGCCGCGATCCCGAGTCGCTGGTCAAGGTGTGGCGGGCCTTGAAGGGCCTCCTGCTGCCCCTGCTGGGCCTGGTGGCCTGCCGCAGCTTCGTACTGTGGACCCTGATGATCTATCTGCCGGTGTATCTGGTGGGGCGGGGTTACAGCGTGGCCCTGGGTGGCACCGGCCTGGCCGTACTGGAGTTGGCCGGGGTGGGTGGCGCCTTCTTGGGTGGCTGGCTCTCCGACCGGGTGGGCCGCCGTCCTGTGCTGGTGGCGGTGATGCTGGTGGCCCCCCTTGCCATGCTGGCCTTCAACTACAGTTCCGGCTGGCTGCTCTGGCCGCTTTTGGCCGTGTTGGGCCTTAGCGTCTTCGCCTCCAACCCGGTGATCCTGGCCTTGGTGCAGGACCACTCCGCCGGGCGGCGGGGGGCGGCCAATGGCCTGTACATGGGCATGGCCTTCGCCACCTCCTCAGGTGTGCTGGTGCTGGTGGGCTGGCTGGTGGACATGCTGGGCTTTCAGACCGCTTTTGCCATCGCCGCTTGCCTGGGCCTCATCGGCATGCCCTTCGCTCTGCGCTTGCCCCTACCGCATTAATGGCAAAAGCACACTTAACAAGGCTGAAAGGACCATAAGGCTTCACTTGGAGCCCTTCTTTGGTGGCATGAGAGTTACCAACATCACCACCGCATCGGTGAGAGAGTACATTGCCCAGCGTCTTGAAGCCGGGGCAGCAAATGCCACCATTAACCGGGAACTAGCCGCTCTAAAGAGGGCCTTCAACGTTGCCAGCCAGTGCACCCCGCCCAAGGTCCCCCATGTGCCCTACATCCCCATGCTCTGAGGTGCTACCCGTTTCGGGTCCAGGTGGGGTGAGAGATTTCCAGGTTTTTGAGGATCACCCCGAATTAGGTCCGGCCAATAGGTGAGGATTTGGCTCTTTTGGACATCCTCCGGCTGGGGTTTTGGACAGGTGGCATCGGGCGAATTCCCGAGGCGTCCGGTCTCCCAGGGAGGTGTGAGGTCGGCTACCGTTATAGTCCCGCCTCCAAGCTTCGATCTTAGTTTTGGCGTCCTCCAAAGACAAGAACCAATTCACATTGAGGCATTCATCGCGAAAGCGGCCGTTGAAGCTCTCAATCAGGGCGTTGTCCGTGGGCTTGCCAGGCCGGGAGAAGTCCAGGGTCACACCATGCTCGTAGGCCCAGAGATCCAACGCCTTACTGACGAATTCCGGGCCGTTGTCCAGAAAGATACTGTCAGGTAGCCCGCGTTTTTCAGAAATCTGCTCCAGCACCTGGACCACTTGCTGGCCGGTAATGCCCTGGTCCACTTCAATGGCCGGGCTCTCCCGAGTGAAATTATCGATTACGGTCAAGGCACGCAGGCGGCGACCATCAAACAGGGCATCTGAGACAAAATCCATGGACCAGCTCTCATTGGGATGGCTGGCCAGGGGACGCTCTTGCCGGTGGGCAGCACTGACATGCCGCCGAGGCCGTTTGTTGCGAAGATGAAGTCCCTCTTCGCAGTAGAGCCTATAAACCCGCTTGGCGTTGATAGGCCAGCCCTCCCGTCTCAAAAGCACATGAATGCGCTTGTAGCCGTAGCGCACCCGCACCGCGGCGATCTCCCTGATCCTTTTACGAAGAAAGGCCTGATCATCGGCCTGGGGCTGATAGCGAAACAACGATCGGTAAACCTTGGCCGCTTCGCAGGCCCGCCGCTCGCTCACCTGAAAGGCATCCAGCATATGCCTGACCAATCCCCGCCGCTGATCAGGCTTCAGAGCTTTTTTGCGATGACGTCCTGCAGCATGGCCTTGTCCAGGCTCAGATCAGCCACAATACGTTTGAGCTTACGGTTTTCTTCTTCCAACTGCTTAAGGCGTCTGAGCTCGCCAGGGCCCATACCGCCGTATTTCTTCTTCCAGCGATAGAAGGTCTGCTCGCTTACCCCCATCTTGCGCACGATCTCCGCCACCGGGGTGCCGCTGTCAGCCTGCTGCAAGGCAAAGACGATCTGAGGCTCGGTGTACCTCCTGCGTTTCACACGGTCCCCCTGGTCAAATAAATATTATGGCAATTTTCCCACCCAACATGGACCAGGATTCGGGAAGCAGGTCACCCTAGCAACGCCCCATAAATCCTCACATTCAGCTATCAAATAATCTTGGCGGTTTCCCAATCCAACAGGGTGAAGGCGAGAAGTTATATAATAGGCTAGAAAATTTAGGTAATTTATATTATTAAAGAATCACTGTTTGCTGCGATTAGAATCATGCAGTGTCGCCTTAATCTAATTCACGCTACTGTGGAGGCCATCAACAGCCAAGCCGCTTTACAACCGCATGCGAGGTTATTATGACCGAGGACCAACCCATCGTTAGCGGAGAGCGCACCGAGTGAAAACCATCGGCAGCCGATTGTTTTTTCTCCTGGCCGTTTGCCTAGCCTTCATGCTGGCCTCGACGTTGTTTCATTACGAGAACGTGGTGGGCTTGAAAGACAAGCTCATCCTCATGGAGCGCTTCAACGACCTCCGAGACAACATCCTCGAGCTGCGGCGCTACGAAAAAAACGTTTTTCTAGTGGGCGACCGCAGCGATGTGGACAAGCTGATCTCTTATCTTCTGCAAACCATAAACGTCTTTAACGACCTTCGCGGCCAGATGAAAAACATCATGGGAGCCCTGGCACTGGAGGAATTCCAGAACGATCTGCAAACCTATGAAAAGCTGGTCTATCGCGGCATGGACAGCGAAAAACAGGGCGCGGCTGATTACGTCAACTCGCAGATACGTGAAAAAGGCAAGCTGTTAAACGACTACGTGGACAAGCTGATCGAGACCAAACGCCGCCAGATCGATCAGGCCATAAACACTACTTTGATCATCCCCTTTGTTTTCTTCCTCTTGTTCCTAGCTGTGTTTGCCTTCCTGTTGTTCAAGGCCCGCCGCAACATTTCCAAGCCGCTGTCCATTCTGCACACTGCAACTGGAAAAGTTTCCCGGGGCGACTTCACCCAGATCTATTACCCCACGGACCGAGGCGATGAGATTTCGGCCTGCATCAACGCCTTCAACAAGATGACCAAGGAGATACAGATACGGCAGGAGCAACTGCTGCATTCGCGCAAAATGGCCTCAATCGGCATCTTCACCTCCGGCATCGCCCACGAGTTGAACAACCCCATCAACAACATATCCCTCATTACCGAAACCCTGATGGATGAGAATGACCTCACCCCCGCAGAGAAAGACAAGCTATACAACGACCTCATGGGGCAGGCGGAGCGCGCCGCCGAGATCGTCAAGGGCCTGCTGGAATTCTCCCGGAACGATCAGGAGCAACTTGAAAAGCTGTCCCTGGACGACATCATCGAAAAGACGGTCCGATTGGTGCAAAACAAGATCAAGTTGCAGCAGATAAAGTATGTGAAGTCCATCAATACCCCGCTGAAGCCGGTGTGGATAGACAAGAGTCGGCTGCAGCAGGCCCTGCTGAACCTGCTGATCAACGCGATCCAGGCCATGCCCGAGGGCGGCACCCTCGGGGTGGCCATCCGGGCTGGGGAAAATCCCGACGAGATCAGGATCGACGTGGCCGACACCGGCTCGGGCATACCCCAGGATCAGCTCGACTCCATTTTCGACCCGTTCTTCACCACCAAAAAGGAGGGTGAGGGCACCGGGCTGGGACTTTCGGTCACCTACGGCATCATCAAGAAGCATGGCGGTCGCATCACGGTGACCAGCAAGCCGGGGCAAGGCTCCATCTTCTCAATCTTCCTGAGCACGAAAGAGAAGCATGACCCAGGACACGATCCTGCATAAGGCCAGGGTCGCCGTAATCGACGACGAACCCATCACCCGCCGGGAGATCCAGAGGGGCCTGGCTAAGAGCCTGCACACCGTAGAGACCTTCGAGGACGGCGAATCGGCCCTGGAAGTGATGACCGCCAAACCCTTTGACCTGGTCTTTTGCGACCTCAGGCTGCCGGGCATGAGCGGGATGGATGTGGTCAGGCGGATCAAGGCCCTTCATCCCAGCACCGAGGTCATCGTATTCACGGGCTACGGCTCCATCGACACCGCGGTGGAGGCCATCCAGGCAGGGGCGTTTCATTTCCTGGCCAAGCCGGTGAAGATCAAGGAGTTGAGCGCCCTGGCCCTGCGCGCCCTGGAAAAGATGGCTTTGATACAGGAGAGGAATGACCTGAAGAAGTCCTTGGCCGCCTACTCCCGGCAGCAGTACATCATAGGGCACAGCCAGGCCATGCAGGACGTCTTGGCCGTGGTCAAGAAGGTGTGCTCGCTCAATTGCAACGTGCTCATACAGGGGGAGAGCGGGACCGGCAAGGAGCTGGTGGCCCGGGCCATTCATTTCCTGGGCTCCCGGCGCGAGAATCCCTTCATCGCCTTTTCCTGCGGCGGCTTCTCCGAGGAGCTCATCGCCAACGAGCTCTTCGGCCATGAGAAGGGGGCCTTCACCGGGGCGTTGAATACCAAGATCGGCCTGCTGGAGTCGGCCGACCAGGGCACTCTTTTTCTCGATGAGATCGAGATCATGCCACCCAGCATGCAGGTCAAGCTCCTGCGCTTCATCCAGGAGCGCACCCTGATCAGGGTAGGAGGCACCAAGCCCATCCCCCTGGACGTGCGCATCATCGCGGCAGGGAACAAGAACCTAAAGATCGCCACCGAGGAAAGGCGCTTCAGGAATGACCTCTACTTCAGGCTCAATGTGGTGACCATCGACCTGCCGCCCCTGCGCGACCGCCGGAGCGACATCCCCCTGCTCATCAACCACTTCATGAAAAAATACAACCAGCAGTTCGGCATGAAAGTGACCGCGGTGGACCGGGAAGTCATCGACATATTCAACCAGTACCCCTTTCCGGGCAACGTGCGCGAGCTGGAGAACATCATCGAGCGGGCCATCGCCCTGTCGGACCACAAGACCATCACCCCCAAAGACCTTCCGGACGATTTGTTCAACTTCTCCATCGAGGACATGAAGCCTGAGGCCAGGCAGTCCTTGCAAGACAACGAGAAGGAACACATTCGCCGCGTGCTGATCGAGACCAACTTTAACAAGGGCAAGGCGGCGGAGATTCTCCAAGTCCCCCGAACCACCCTGTGGCGCAAAATCAAGCTGTACGCCCTCGATCCCTCCAGCAAATAGCCCCCTAGGCGGCATACCCGCCCGCCATTAATGTTCCATATCGGAACATTAATTTGTTCCAATATGGAACATTACAGTAGTTTTTTCAGTCCGTTTATAAATAACCCACCGTAATGTAAGCCAAAAAAATAATGGTCCCGACCTTGCAGGATATTTGGGCAATGCGCCGGATGCATCTGAGTTTTCCCGCCAAGCTCCCCGCTCATCTTGAACGAAACAAAACCCAGCAACCGAAACACACAGGGACGAACCGTGGGTCAGGAAAACGTTCTCATCCCACTGGCGCCGGATAGCCGAGACTTGAAGGCCCTTCATCAAGCCATATCCCTGGCCGAGAGGATCAACTCCAAGATCATCGTCTTCTCCGTGGAGCCGGGAACCAACCCGGGAGAGGCAGAAGGCCCGGTCATGGAGGCCTGCAAGGAGGTGATCAACCGGGCGCGCGAGAACGATATCGAAATCTCCCTGCTCATTACCTCCTCCCAGGGGGAAGAGGCTGACGGGGAATTCCTGCAACTGCTTACGCGCGAGCGTATCGACCTGATCATCATCAGCGACACCGAAAGCGACATGGAAAGGATGATCAGGCGAATGCTGCCCCTCATTCCCTGCCAGGTTGTCCAGGTCAGGGAAAAG
The DNA here is from genome assembly GCA_020444205.1 of Deltaproteobacteria bacterium. Lineage (GTDB taxonomy): Bacteria > Desulfobacterota > Desulfarculia > Desulfarculales > Desulfarculaceae > Desulfoferula. Next base: position 28,384 of record JAHLLJ010000029.1, read on the forward strand.
AACCATATCAGCCCCTTAACCGGCAACGCCCCATTGAAAGGGTGAGCATATGTCCATCGTATTGATCACCGCCCCGGCCCACAGCATGATCAGCGTCCTGGCTGAGAAGCTGGCCGAAAAAACCGGATGGCCTCTGTACTCGCGGGGCCAACTCGTCGAGGAGGCCCACGCCCAGGGCATCAAGCTGAGCCGCCTGGAGGCCTCCATCGTCAAGTCCCCCATCGTCTCGGAAAAGCTGGCCTGGGAAAAGGAGATCTACCTCTCCTTTGTCACTGACATGCTGAACCAAAAGATCGAGGACCAGAATCTGATCTACACCGGCCGGGCGGCCCACCTGCTTTTCCCAGGAGTGAAGAACATCCTGCGGGTGGGGGTCAGCGTGCCCATGGAAAGCCGGGTAGACATCGTGGCCAAGCAGCTGAACCTCAACCCGGGCAAGGCCCTGGACTACTTGCAGTCCTTGGACGCGGACATCATGAAGTGGGTGCATTACGTCCACCGGGCCGATTTGCGCGACACTTCCAACTACGACCTCCAAATGAACCTGGAAAACCTTAGCTTGGCCAACGCCTCGGAGATTCTGATGCGCATGGCCGAACTGCCGGAGTTCCGCCTCACTGAGGAAAGCGTGAGCCACATGGAGGACATCCATATGGCCGCCCGGGCCACCCTGCACCTGGCCTTCAGCAAGGAAACTTCAAACCTGAACCTGGGGGTCAAGGCCAGCGGCAAGGTGGTGACCGTGACCTATCTGCCGCGCCAGAAAAAGGTGGCCGAATCGGTGTCCCGGGTGTTGAGCACCCTGGAAGAGTGCCAGGGCCACGTCTGCACCATGGCCGAGACCAACATCCTGTATTTGTCGGAACACTTCGACCCCAAAAGCGAGGACTTCATTCAAATCACCAAGCTGGCCAAGCGGTGGGGGGCAGCCGTCGAGCTGCTCAGGCTCATCCCCCCCAAGGACGGCAAGCCCTTCTTCCAGGAGGCGTCCGGACCGGAGCCCCGCCCCGATCACGGCGCTTACACCGGGGGGGTGGAAGATGACGGGCCCGAGGTGAGCAGCGACGACGGCGGCCTGGAGAACACCATTGAGGAGCTGGTGGCCATGGGCCGCTCGGCCGGCGGAGTAACCATCGCCGGGGGACAACACGAGGTCATCGACACCCTGCGGGACAACGACAACTACTCGCTGGTGGTGCTGGGCGACCTGTTCCTGGCCAAGGGGCCCCAGGCCAGCACTCGCCTGACCCGCGAGATGGGGCTGACCATCCACGAAAGGATGAAAACCCCGGTCATCAAGATCGACGAGCTCAAGTCGCAGTTCCTCTTCGGGACCAAGCAGGCCTTCAAGCTGCTGGGCTTCACCGCGCTGGCAATGTGCCTCTACGGCCTGGTCTTCACCCACCAGGAGCCCATCCTGAACTTCCTCGGCGGTTCCATCCACGAACATTGGAAATGGGCGGCCTCCATCGCGGTGGCCCTCTTCGTCCCCCTTGTGGCCTACACCTACGGCACCATATCCGGACTGATCCTCAAGCTAGTCAATATCGACTGATACCGCCGGCCCTCCGGAACAGGAGACTTTTATGGATTACCTAATCGCAAACTTTATCCAACTCGACCTCTCCACCGCCCTGCAGGTGGTTCTGCTGGGTTTCATCGGCGGCGTGTTGAGCGGGTTTATCGGCAGCGGCGGCGCCTTCTTCATGACCCCGGGCATGATGAACCTGGGCATC
>JAHLLJ010000030.1 GCA_020444205.1 Deltaproteobacteria bacterium
TTCGCCCTGCCCCTTCTTCTTTTTGTCAAATGCCTGAAAATCACCTTGTGTGCCCTGAACGCATTTTTAAACTGGCACAAATCGCATTTGTGAAAGAGCCGGAAATCTCTATTTCTGACCGGTGCCAGTAATGGGTGAGGGTCAACAATGGCGTGTCCAGTGTGGAGGATGACTAAAGCACACTCACTTAAGTTAGGGTATTTACAAGCTGTAGTGTTTCTTGACTCATCAGCCCGAAGAGGCTTAAATCAAACCACTTGGTAACAGGGCACCAGTGTGGTGGACTGGGGTGAAATCCACTATGATGGCTCAAACGGGCAGACATGGCAACAACATGAGTGATATTTGGATGAAAAGAGGCCTAGCTCCGCCCCGTCATCTGACCTTGGCCATTACCGATCACTGCAATCTCAGTTGCCGGCACTGCTGGCCGCAATGCGGGCCCAATGCTGCGGCCGGTGGCTTGGAGATCAGTTCCCTAAGGGCCACCATTAAAAATTTCCTGCGCCTGGGCATCAGCCAGTTGTGCCTTACCGGTGGTGAGCCCCTCACCCATCCGGGCTGGTTGGGGCTTGTGCTTTTCGCCTGTGACCAGCCGGAACTGCGGTCTATCACTTTACAGACCAATTCCACCTTGCTCACTGAACGAGAGGCCAGGGAACTGGCTTCTATCGAGCATCCGGGCTTCAGCATCCAGATCAGCCTAGAGGGGGCCGCCCCGGCCAGCAACGATTTCATCAGGGGAAAGGGGAGCTTTGAGGCGGCCTGGGAAGGCTTGACTCACTTGATTGCGGCAGGGTTGGGGGCCAGCACCAGCGTGGCCTTTACCGAGGCCCAACACAATTTCCACGATATCCCGGAACTGGTGATAAAGCTCCGGGAACTTGGTGTCGGTGGTTTTGTTAGCCATACTTTGGTGATTGCCAAGAGGGCCCGCCGTCACGGCCTGGATATGCCCACTGTCCGGCAATATCGCGAGTTGCTGGCAAGATATCACCAGAACAAAGCGTTTAGGCGAAGCTACGAGGCTATTGGCAACGTGGCCGCCCTGGAGTGGTACAAGGGCCGCGACCACCCAGACCACACCCCCTGCCAATGCGGCCAACAGCCCTACATAGACGGGCATGGCCAGATGTTCCCCTGCACAATGTTGCCCTCACCCGACTATGCCGTGACTGGTGTCCACGGCAAACCGGCCAAGGAGGTTGCGGAGGCGGTGGCCGCGGTTTGGACCCGCTTGGGAGATTTGATGCGCCAACGCCCGCAACGTATTGAAGAATGCAGCGTATGCCAATACGTGGAGCACTGCGCCGGCGGTTGCCTGGGCAGGGCCAAGCCCGGGGCCGATGATTTCATGCGGGTGGAAGACCGATGTGAGTTCAGAAAGGCTGTCTACGCCTGGAATCCAGCCCCAGGTGAAGACGCCCTATGATCCCGGCACGATCGCTTTGCATCGCCCAAAGCATTGCCGTGCACTCTTTACATGAATATCCCAAAAGAGCCGGCCGGGGCATTACCAGTGCATCTTAGAGGAGATTTTATCGGCGGTCTTGATGACCATGCCGATGAGGTCTCTGTTCAGCCTATTGTCGGGCATATGGAAGATTGACCCCGTGACGCTGATAGCCGCTATGACTTGGCCGCCGGCGCGGACAGGCGCGGATATGCATCTAATTCCGCGGTGAAATTCTTCGTCGTCAAAGCCGTAGCCGTTGGTCCTGGCCTTGTCCACTTCCTTGATCAACTGATCAACGGAGGATACGGTCTTGTCCGTATAGGCCTTGAAGGTTTTTCCGCTGAATATCTTTCTGATCTCTTCATTGGAATACTTGGTTAGCAGGACTTTGCCCACGGCGGTTGCATAGGGTTCAACCGTGTAGCCGATATGGGTTGCGATGGAAAGCCCGCCCTCCTTGTCTATCTTGTCGACATAGACGACCTTGTAGTCATTGAGGACCACGAGGTTGGTCGCCTCGCCTGAAGCTATGTTCAAGTCCAGCAGGTCCTCGTGTGCTATCTGGCGCACGTCGATGTTTTTGAGAACTTTTCTGCTGATATCCAAAAACTTGTACCCCAGGGAATAAATTTTGGTGTTGGGGTCCTGAGTAACATACTGGTGGGAACGAAAGGTGCTAAGGATGTGATGGACCGTGCTGACGGGAAACCCCAATTGCTTGCTGATCTCCGAGACGGAGAGGCCTTTGGAATTGTCTTTTAGCAACTCAATAATTAGGAGGCCCTTTTCAATGGAACTAATTTTCATAAAAACCTCTCATTGATTCAACTCACGGATGCTTGCTGTACTTGAGGCTCCAGTTGGACGTCTTGACCATTGTAACTCGGCTTTTACCTAATTATTGAACTAAATTTAGAACAATAACCGAGCCACACTCCGTAAAACTATACGTACATATAATATTTATCGAGATGACCCCCAAACTATTCGCCGACTATTGACATACAACAAAGATCTACTTATTGCAAATTAAAAAAAACATTTTCATAAAATTAAATTTATCATAGTCCAGTTAAGCCTACTATTATTCCAAAAACAAATAAAAGACATTATAATCAATAAGATATGTGACAATTGATATAGTGTCTACATTTTGTATTATGAAAAGCTGCGTTGATAACAACCTTGCTGATGGCATTGCGTTCTTAATAAGCGCCTATCCATTTGAAATAAATGATAATAACGAATAGCCTAGTTCGTGGATAATCTCTGACAAAAACTGTACTCCATGAATCAGGCAGAAGGTTTTACTAGTATGTCAATACTGGCATAAAACATAACATGTCAAATTAAAAAGCAAAATATAATCTAATGCACCCTGAACGGGCTACATGGCGCCACTCAGCAGCCAAAACGTGAAAAATAAGTTGACATTATAAAAAAAGCTAGGCTATATGGAATTGCACAAAGGAAAAAGACGTTTAATAATATGAAAAAACAGGATTACGAGGGAGTTTCCGTAGTCTTCTGCGACCCGAAAAACCATAGGAACTGGTAGCCCGAGGGAATAGTTAGTCTGAGGGTAAGGAAAGGGAGGGAATAATGGCCAATCGTTTACCCAAAATTTTTACCATAGCGGTGGTGATCGCTATGGCAATCGTAACCGGATGGTCCCAGGCCCCGTTGGCCGCGGATCATTTCGGGTTGAAAGACATACCTGAAATCAAGAACAAAAAGCCTATCCACATCGCCCTGGCGGATTTGGCTGATATCTGTGTCCCCTACCTAAAGAAGTTTGAAGAGAAAACCGGCGTAAAGGTCAGCCATGAAGTCATAGTGTTCAATGCGCTCTATGGCAAGGAGATCATGGAGCTGCAGGCCAGGACCGGCGCCTACGATGTGGTGGTCACCGAATCCTCTTGGACCAACGAGTGGAAGGACTACCTCTATCCCATGTACGACTTGGCCGCCAAGTATGACCCCAAGGGCATTGACGGCCTAAAGACTTATTTGGCCGGCTTTGACCCCGGCATGCTTCGCATGGCCTCCACCCGGGACAGGGTCCTCATGGGCATCCCGGTGCAGACCTACACCATGTTGATGGCCTACCGTAAAGACATTTTTGATAATGCCGAGGAAAAGGCCAACTTCAAGAAGACCTATAAGTATGATCTGGCCCCGGCCACGACCTGGGAGCAGATTTTGGACCAGGCCGAGTTCTTTACCCGCAAGAAGGGTGAGAAAATGGCCGGCAAGACCCTGGATCACGACATGTACGGCATGTCCATGATGGCCGGCCGCTATCCCCACGTGCAGGACGAGGTTGGTTCGCGACTGTGGTCCAAAGGCGGGCGCTGGGCGACTACCGTGCGCAAGGCCGGCATGGTGGTGGGCGACCCCATTGGCTTCAAGGTGACCGAGAAGGACAAGGCCCTGATGGAATGGGCCTTTGACAATTACCAGAAGTCCATGAAGTTCGCTCCTCCCGGGTCGGACAATGCCTACTGGGACTTCGCCTGCGCCGAGTTCTCCGCTGGCAACACCGTCATCCTCTGCCCCATGTATAGCTCCATCTGGCCCCTGATTTCACCAGTGGAAAAGAAGGTGGCCGGCGCCAAGGTGGGCGCGGCGGTTTCCCCGGGCATGCGTCCTTACACGGGCAACTTTCATCTGTCCCCCAGCGTGGACAGCAAGAACCCCGAGGCCGCCTATTGGCTGCTGAAGTACCTGGGCTCCTATGAGGTGCAAGAGTCCATGTGCGACGGCGGCTGGGCCACTCCGCGCGTGGACGTGCTGAGCCTGCCCAAGTACCGGGCAGCCAAGTACCAGGCCACCCTGGGCTGGATCCCCGAAATCCTGGAGACCTTCAAGTCGCAGGCCTCCGACGCCAATGACTACCTGCACTTCAACAGCTCCGCCTTTGGAAAGCTGTACGACCAGATGATGATCGTCTCCCACGAGAACGCCATCAAGAAGCGTACCCCCAAGCAGAGCGTGGAAGAATGGATCCGGGTCTTCACCCAGATACAGAAGAAGTTCGGCCAACTGCCGGTAATGGAGTAACTTAGGCAAAAGTGGCAAAAGGCTGGCCGACCAGCCTTTTGCCACTTTCATAAATATAATTCCCTTGGGGTTTCCTATGGACACCCTTGGGAATTAATCTCCGACAAGTCGTCAAAAGATAGTAGGTGTTCAGCCATGCATGAAGGCGCGTTGGATCAGGAGCGGGTAAGCTTTAACAACAGTTCCCAAGGGTGGTGGGCGAAATTAATAGAGAAGGAATCAACATATAAATGGATATTATTAATTCCGCTGTTGGTTGCGCTCGTAATTTATATGCTTTATCCAACATTCTATTGCCTATACATGTCGTTCACCGACTATATTCTCAGGGGCGACCCGAATTTCGTAGGCTTTGATAATTACAGAAACCTATTGCACGACCCGGTGTTTTGGAGCGCGGCCGGCCGCACCGCCATGATGGTGGTGATCTGCATCTCCGTGGAGTTGCTGTTGGGCATGTCCATCGCCTTGTTGCTCAACCGCGAGTTCAAGGGGCAAAACGCCATCAGGGGACTTTTCTTCCTTCCTTTGTTGATCATGCCCCTGGCAATGTCAATGTTCTGGAACTACATGCTTCACGTTCAATTCGGCATTGTCAACCAGATGCTGGACTGGGTTGGGCTGGAGCGAATCGAATTCCTGGGTAAGGCCAAATATGCCCTTTACAGCATCATGGGCATTGAAATTTGGAAGTGGCTGCCCTTTTCCATTTTCGTGCTGCTAGCAGGCCTCAGGGGCCTGCCCAAGGATCAGTTCGAGGCCGCCAGCGTGGATGGGGCCGGCTTCTGGATCACCTTCCGCAAGCTTACTCTCCCCATGCTCAAGCCTCTGATCATCATCATTATATTGCTCAGAACCATGTGGCTGATTCGAACCTTCGACCCGCTATATGGGACCACCAGGGCGGGCAATTCCACCGAGCTTTTGGATTGGTTCGTATATCGAGTATCCTTCGTGTTTTTCGATATCGGAAAAGGTTCTGCCTTGGCGATATTTTCCCTGTACGCAACAATCATTATCTGCGCGATCATGTACAGGAATCTGATCAAAGCTATGGACAAAAACGCGTAAACATCACGCTTTGGCATGGTCCTGGAGGATTGAATTGAAAAGGCTACTATTCGGGATTTGTATAGCGGTTTTGCTGTTTACTTTCGTTTTCCCGATTTTCTACGTGTATGTTACGTCATTCAAAGGGCCCGATGATATCTTCGCCGCCGACAAGATATTGTTTAGCCCAACCCTGTTCAATTACAAGTTTATCATGGAAACCAGGCCATCCCTGGATCAACTGTGGAACTCGGCCATTTTGGCTGTATGCAGCACCTTCGTGGTGATGCTCATAGCATTGCCGGCGGCCTATAGTTTCGCGAGATTCAACACCGGAAAGGGGCACCTGCTTTTCGTGACCATCTCCACGAGAATGTTTCCCGGAGTGGTGGCGGCATTGCCCTTTTTCCTGGTCTACAGGGACATCGGTTTGTTGGATACTCACTTGGGCATAATCCTTCTTTATATTTACTTCAACATGTCCTTTGCCACCTTCCTGCTATACGGATTTTTCAAGGAAATTCCTGTGCAGCTAGAGTATGCGGCCATGGTGGACGGCTATGACCGCATAGCCATTTTCAGGAAGATCATCTTTCCGCTTATCAAGCCCGGCGCTGCTATTACCGCCGTGTTTTGCCTGATATGGGCCTGGAACGAATTCTTCTTCGCGTTCCTGTTCACCAGAAGGGTGGCGGTCCCCGTATCGGTGGGCCTTTCCAACTTCTGGGGCGCCCTGCAGGTGCAATGGGGCCCCATGGCGGCTTTGATGGGCCTGGCGATCCTTCCGACCCTGGCAGCGGCCTGGTTCATGCAGAGATACATCGTCCGCGGCCTCACATTTGGCGCGGTCAAGGGTTAACGAAATTCTGACGTCTTATGCCAGCTAAGAGGATCTGATCATGGAATTCGGTGACAGGCTTTTCTGGGGAATAATGATATTCCTCGCCTTTATCTCGCTTTGGCTCGGAGCGTTGGAAGCATACACACCCTTGTGGCTGGGCATCGTTCTCGGTGCTGTCGCAGGTGTGTTGTTTGTCAAATTTGGACCCACTCCCCGGACCGACGAAGACGAGGCGAAGTAAATGGCCAACGTACGCGTTGAAAATATCACCAAGAAATACGGCAAACTCACGGCATTGAAAGACGTCAGCTTTCAATGCGAAGAAGGTGAATTTTTCACCCTGTTGGGGCCGTCCGGCGCCGGCAAGACAACCCTACTGGAGACCATCGCCGGCATAAGAACCCCGGATGCCGGGAAAATATATTTCGACGGCCACAACATCGAGAAGCTTCCTCCCCAGGACAGAAACGTGGCCATGGCCTTCGAGGACTACGCCCTCTACTCGCACATGAATGTGTATGAAAACATCGCCTTCCCCCTGCGGTCTCCCAAGATGAAGGGCAAAATGACCAAAAAGCAGGAGGGCGAAAAGGTGCGCGAGATCGCCTCCCTGCTCGGCATAGAACACCTCTTGAAACGCAAGCCGCAGCAGCTCAGCGGTGGGCAGAAGCAGCGCGTTTCCCTGGCCCGCACCATGGTGCGCACTCCGGACGTCTACCTGCTGGACGAGCCAATCGCCCACCTGGATGCCAAGCTCAGGGCAGCCGCCCGGGCCACCCTCAAACGCCTGGCCCGCAAGTTCGGCACCACCATCATCTACGTGACCCACAACTACCGGGAGGGGCTGGCGCTGGCCGACAGAATTCTGATTCTGCGCGAGGGCGAGGTGCAGCAAGTGGACACCCCCGAGGGCGTGTACCTGTCACCAGCCAATGACTTTACGGCCAGGCTTATCGGCGACCCGCCCATCAACCTGATGGATGGCGAGATTTTCGAAGCCAAGGGGGCAACCTACCTGCATGTCCAAAAGGGCGTGTCCATCGCCATAGACCAAGATCATGTGAAAGCCGCCAGGGAGAAGGCCTGGGAGGAAGGGGGCGAGACCAGGGTGCGGCTCGGCATCCGCCCCAAGAACCTCAAGGTCTCCACCGAAAAACAATCGGACACCGCGTTCCAGCTGCCGGTATACGCCGTGGTGCACGAGGCCGAAGCCAGCGTGGTCACCTTTGAATTGGAAAAGACGTTTCTACTGGTCAAGACCGATCAAGTCATCCCGCATGTAGTGGGACAACCCTTGTGGATAGATATTGATCAGGACCAGATGTACTTTTTCACCAAGACCATGGAAATAGGCAAATAGGGATGGCGTCATGAGCACACTCGAATTCAATCATGTCTGGAAAATCTATGATGGTGACGTCGTCGCGGTGCAAGATGCCAACTTCTTCTGCAACGATGGGGAGTTCATCTCGGTTCTTGGGCCGTCTGGCTGTGGCAAGAGTTCGAGCCTGCGCATGATCGCGGGCCTTGAAAAGGTCAGCAAGGGAGAAATCAAGTTCGACGGCAATGTCGCCAACGACATGACTCCCCGCGAGCGCAACATAGCCTTGGCCTTCGAATCGTATGCCTTGTATTCGCCGTTGACTATTTATGAAAACTTGGCATTTCCTCTCAAAGTCAGGGGCTATCACAAGAAGGAAATCCACAAAAAGGTAATGGACGTTGCGGCCGCCATGGAATTGGTGGACGTGCTGGACCGCAAACCGGCCAAGATCAGCGGCGGCCAGCAGCAACGGGTTTCCTTGGCGCGGGCTCTGGTCAGGGACCCCAACGTATTCCTGCTTGATGAGCCGCTGTCGCACATGGATCAAGCGGTGCGCAGCACCCTGCGGGCCCGTATCCGGCGTATTCACGACCAGTCCAAGGCCACCACCATCTACGTGACTCACGACCAGGAGGAGGCGGTGGCCCTTTCTGACCGGGTGATCGTCATGAACCTGGCCACAATCCAGCAGATGGGTACAGTCGATGAGATTTATAACCGGCCGGTTAACGAGTTTGTGGCGGGTTTTGTGGGGGACCCCAGGATGAATTTCCTGGAGGGGGAGGTGGCCGACGGCAACAAGGTCGCGGTCCAGGGCAACGACGAAATTGTCTCCATGCGCCTGCCCCAAGAGATCAGGAACGTGGACGACGGTAAAAAAGTGCTGGTGGGAATTCGGCCCGAAAAGGTGATCATTTCCAAGAATAACGGGGGAGCTGGCCTCAGCGCACAAGTGGAGATCGTGGAGTTTGTGGGTGACTACAGGCTTATCACCTTCCGCATCGATGAGAGAAACGTGAAGGTCTTGACTCCGATTGATTTCAGTTGCGACCAGGACCAAACAGTTTACCTGCACGCTGAACCAGAGAATTTGCACGTTTTCGACAGGGAATCAGGGCAGTCTCTGCTGACCTAATCGCTTCGTTGAACGTTGGCTGGCCCGGCGGTGGGTACTTAAAACGGCAATCTGTAATTTTGTCCAGGAAGGGAGCAAAACAATGGATGTAAAGGCAGCAGTGGCATACGAGTTAAAAAAGCCTTTGGTGGTGGAAACTCTGGAATTAGATGAGCCCGGGGACGGTGAAGTCCTGCTGAAGATAATGGCCTCCGGCATTTGTCATTCCGACGACCACGTACGCATGGGCAATTACCCTACTCCCCTGCCCATGGTTCTGGGCCACGAGGGTGGCTGCATCGTTGAAAAATGCGGGCCCAACGTCAGCAAAGTAAAGGAAGGCGACCACTGCGTGGCCACCTGGATGCCCGCCTGCCACAAGTGCGATTACTGCGTGGACGGCAAGTCCTATCTTTGCGAGCGCGGCGCCGGCTTGCTGGACGGCTGCATGCTCGACGGCTCCTACCGTTTCCACACCAAGGACGGCCAGAACGTGGGCCAGATGCACTATCTGGGCACCTTCACCGAGTACACCGTGGTCCCCGAGGAATCGGTGGTGGTGATCGACAAGGATCTGCCCCTGGAGAAGGCCTGCATCGTGGGCTGCGCCGTGCCCACCGGATGGGGTTCGGCCGTGCGCAGGGCTCAGGTCAAGCCCGGTTCCACCGTGCTGGTGGTCGGAGGCGGCGGCATCGGCACAAGCGCCATCCAGGGCGCTCGCCTCGCCGGCGCCAGGATGATCATCCTGGCCGATACCAGCGACGAGAAGCTTGAAATGCACAAGAAGCTGGGCTTCGGGGCGACCCACTTCATCAACAACGCCAAGGAAGACCTGCCGGAAAAGATCGCCGAGCTTACCAACGGCCGCGGCGTGGACTACGCCTTCGAGGCCATAGGAACCAAGCCCACCCAGGCGCAGGTCATGGAAGTCACCGGCAAGGGCGGCACCTCGGTTTTCATCGGCAACGAGTCCTTCTTCTCCGAGAGCCTGCCCACCAGCCCCGAGCACTTCGCTCTGTGGAGCAAGAACCTCCTGGGCATCCTGTATGGCGGCTGCAACACGTTGTCGGACATTCCCTTTTTGCTCAACCTCTACAAAGAGGGCCATCTGAACCTGGACGACATGATCACCAAGGAGTACCGCTTGGAAGATATCAACGTGGCCTTCGACGACATGCTGGCCGGCAAGAACATCCGCGGCGTCGTCCGCTTCGACTAGTGCGAAGCCCTAAACGATCACGGTTTCAAAAATCGCAAGCAGAGAGCAAACAATGTCAAAGGAACCACAAGCGACGCTGAGCACAACGAGCCAAGAATCCCCAGAAACCGACGCCGCCGCCGAGCAGCAGGATTTACTGCATACGGAGGAAGTCGTGGTTGAGGAGATGGCCATAGACGGTATTTGCGGCGTCTATTGACATAGGCTCCTGGCCGAATACGGCAAGCGTTCCGGCTGAAAAGATGGAAGGCCCTGGGATGCTGCATCGTTCGGCACCCCAGGGCCTCTTCGAATAAATGGAGGCACGGGGAAGCGCCAAGCCAGCGAGGCTGGGAATGGATTTGAATAAGGAACGGATTGAAGTGGAATCCCTAGAGGAAACCAAGTTTGTGCTGTCCGAGGTATGCCAAGTGCGTGAAGAGGAATTTGGCCTCTTGTTTTACAGCATGTACGGGCCGCGTCTGTATTTCCTCAATTGCGGACAGCGTCTCAGTCCTGAATTTTTCCAAGGCCGGCTCACCTTGGGCGACTGGCTCGAGGAGCGCGGCCAAGGCAGTGGCGATACGGGCCGCACCCTGGCCACCTGCCTTCGGCAACTGATGGAAAAAGGAGTAATCCGTGGGGTCTAGTTATTCCAAAAACGGATTGCGCGCTCCGGTGAACGCCACCTGGGAGATTACCCTGAAGTGCAACTTGCACTGTGCCCACTGCTTGTCCGATTCGGGTCAAAGGGTCCGGGATGAGATGAGCTTTGTGGAGTGTAAACACCTCATTGACGAGTTGGTCGGCCTGAATGTGTTCCAGGTGAACATCGGAGGCGGCGAGCCATTTATCCGCCCGGATTTTCTTGATCTGTTGGACTACGCCCACAGGCGCGGACTGGTTACTTGCGTCAGCACCAACGGCACCCTGATGGATGGGGATCTGGCCCGCCGACTGGCGCTTATGAAACGCCTGTATCTACAGGTGAGTCTGGACGGAGTCGACGCCGAGGTGAACGACCGCATCCGGGGCCGGGGCACCTACGGCCAAATAATCGCGGCCATGGAATTTCTATCTTCAGCAGGCGCCCGCTTCAGCGTCAACACGGTGTTGACCCGGCTCAGCTATCCCCAGTTGGACGACCTTAGGTCCCTTGCGGGTCAGTTCGGGGCGGAGCTTCGTGTGTCCCGTTTTCGCCCTTCGGGCCGGGGCAAGGGTAGCCGCTCGGATCTGGCCCCCAGTACGGAGCAGTTGGAAAATTTCGCCTCGTGGCTCGATGGCCACGATATGGTTCGCACCGGGGACTCCTTTTTCTGCCTGACCTCCGAGAACCGGCGCCGCAAGGGGCTGGATATGTGCGGCGCGGCCAAGATGACCTGCTGCATTTCCCCCAACGGCAACATCTATCCCTGCGCGTTTTTGCAGGAACCGGCCTTCCTTTGCGGCAATGTGCGCCAGGAGGGTTTCCAGTCCATCTGGGAAAAATCGCGCATCATGCACAGCTTCCGCGAGTTGGAGGTGGAAACCTGCGTGAGGTGCGAGCGATTTGAACATTGCCGGGGAGGCTGCCCGGCGATGGCTTATCACACCTATCGGGACATTTCGATGCCTGACCCGGAGTGTCTTGTAAACATCAAGACTGCCGCCTGATGGACCTTAGCCATGTATGAAAGCCTTTTTTCCGAAATACGCCTTGGCCAGACGACGCTGGCCAACCGGATTGTATTCGGAGCCCACCGCACAAACCTCGCCCGGCACGGCCTGGTGGGAGAGGCCATGCTGGCCTATTACCACCGGCGGGCCCAGGGTGGCTGCGGCGCGGTGGTGGTGGGCGAGGCCAGTCTGGTTGCTAGCGACCATCCTTGGGAGTTGATGATCGAGGCCTTTCGGCTCGAGGCGGCCCAGGGCCTGAGCCGGCTCGTCAGGGCGATACAGGACTCGGGCAGCCGGGCGTTTCTCAATCTGAATTTCCACGGTTTCCAGAGCAGCGGGGCCATATCCCGCCGCGAGGTGTGGGGGCCTTCGGCGGTGGCGGATATCGCCTTCGGCGAGACGGCCAAGGCCATGGAGGCCGAGGACATCGCCGCAGTGGTCGAAGCCTTTGTCCGGGGCGTGGAACTGGCCCGGGAGACGGGTTTTGACGGCGTGGTGGTGGACGTTGGGCCGGAGTCTCTTCTCAGGCAATTCCTTTCGCCCATCTGCAACTTCCGCCAGGACCAGTACGGGGGCGAACTGGCCAACCGGATGCGCCTTTCCCTGGAAGTGATGCAGGCGGTGCGCCAGGCGGTTGGGCAGGATTTCACCATGGGCGCCAGCCTCTCTTTGGACGAGAAGTTCTGGGGGGGGATAGACATCGAGGCCGCCAAGGAAATCTCCCAGGCCTTTGAGGATCAGGGCGGTGTGGATTTCATCAGCGGTACCGTGGGCACCTACTACAACCTGTATCTGGTGCACCCCAGCATGCATACCCCGGCGGGCTTTGCCGTGGAATTGGCCGAGCAGGTCAAGCAGGCGGTTAGCGTGCCGGTGATCGCCAACCACCAAATACCTGGGCCGGAGATGGCCGAGGAGATAGTGTCCCAGGGCCGGGCGGATGCGGTGGGCCTAGTGCGCCCCCTGATCTGCGATCCGGACCTTCCCCTCAAAGCCCGCGAGGGCCGGGCCCAAGAGATTCGCCCCTGTTTGTGGGACAACCAGGGCTGCATGGGCCGGGTGAACAATTCACGCGGCATAGGCTGCATTTTAAACCCCGAGGCCGGTCTTGAAACCAAGGCGGTTTTGCCCTCCAAGGAGGAGGCGCCCCGCGAGGTGATGGTCGTGGGTGCCGGGCCGGCCGGCATGGAGGCGGCCGCCACCGCCGCGGAGCGGGGCTGCCTCGTCACCTTGCTGGACAGGGCGCCCGAAATCGGCGGGCAACTGAGGCTGGCCGGTCGGGGCGCGGGCCGGGAGAGGCTGTTGCTAGGCGTGGAGTATCTAACCCAACGCCTGGACCGCCTGAGAGTTGAGGTCAGGGCTGACACCGAGGCGACCCCCGAGATGATCGCCCAGGCAGGCCCCGACGCGGTGATCGTGGCCACCGGCTCCAGCCCTAACCCACGGCCCTTCGCGGGGGAATACGGGGCTCCCCGGGTGTTGGACGTGCGCCAGGTGTTAGCAAAGGAGCACCCGGTGGGTGACAGGGTGCTGTTGATCGACGGGGACGGAGGCCACAAGGCCACGGCCGTCGCCGAGTTGATGGCCGATGAGGGCAAGCGGGTCACCATGGTTACAGAGGAGCTGTTTGTCGGCGTGAGCCTGGGGCCGTTGGGAGACCTTTATTTCAGCCGTCAGCGGCTTTTGCAAAAAAACGTGGTTTTCGTATGCGATGTGCGCATAGACCGCATCGAGGGCTGTCGGGTGGAAGGGCGCGAAAAGTTCAGCAACCAGCCCATCGTCTTTGATGACCAGGATACGGTGGTGCTGGCCTTGGGGAGCCTGCCCGAGGACGATTTGTACCAGCGGCTCAAGGGTAAGGTGGCCCAACTGCTGCGAGTGGGGGACTGCGTGGCCCCTCGCGATATAGGTTCCGCCGTATTGGAAGGCCGACGGGCGGGAGAGCGGCTGTGAGCGACTATCTGTATCTTTTTTCGCCCCTCAAGATAGGGTCGTTGGTAGTGCCCAACCGCATCAACTTCGCGGCCCACCTGACCAACTTGAGCCACGACCAGAAGATCGGCGACGCCCAGATCCACTATTACAGCGAGCGGGCGGCCGGAGGGTGCGGCCTGATAACCACCGAGGAACTCACGGTCCACCCCTCGGACCATGCCTACGACAAGCTGGTGGACGCCTTTGTGCCGGAGGTGGTGCCCAGCTTCACCAAGCTGACCAAGGCCATTCACCAGTACGACACCAAAATATTCGCGCAGCTCAACCACAACGGCATGCAGGCCGACGGCACCATATCCCGCCTACCGGTATGGGGTCCCTCGCCGGTGGCGGATCCTCTGTTCCGCGAGACCTGCAAGGAGATGGAGCCCGAGGACATCGCCGAGTGCATTGAGTACTTCGGTATCAGTGCCGGTCATGTGGTTGAGGGCGGCTTCGACGGCATCGAGCTGCAGCTTGGGCACAGCTCCTTGATCCGCCAGTTCCTGTCGCCGGCCACCAATCATCGCCAGGATCAGTACGGCGGCAGCCTGGAGAACCGCCTGCGCTTCTGCCGCCAGGTGGTGGCCCAGGTGCGGCAAGTGGTGGGAGAGGCGTACCCCCTGGGCCTCAGGCTCAACGCCGACGAAATGCACCCCGACGGCGGGCTGACCATCAAGGACACCATGGCCATCGCCGCCGCCCTGGACGGGGACGGCCAGATCGATTTCCTGGACATCAGCCTGGGCACCTTCTACAACCTGTTCCTGGTGGAAGGCTCCATGCACGTTCCCTTGGGCTACACCACGCCTTTGTCCACGGCCATCCGCTCGGTGGTGAACATCCCGGTGTACGCCAGCAACCGCATCAACGACCCCCGCCTGGCCGAGAGCATCCTGGCCCAGGGACAGGGCGACATGGTCAACATGGTAAGGGGCCTCATAGCCGATCCTTTTCTGCCGTTGAAGGCCCGGCAGGGCCGCGACGATGACATCCGGCACTGCATCGCCTGCAACCAGGGCTGCATAGGCCGCATGGGCCTGGGCTACACCATCGGCTGCATCCAGAACCCGGCGGTGGGCCGCGAAAAGGAGTTGGGCCACGGCACCCTCAGGCCAGTGGACAAACCTAAGAAGGTGGTGGTGGTGGGCGCGGGGCCCGCGGGGCTGGAGGCCAGCCGTGTGGCCGCCCTGCGCAAACACCGGGTGGTGCTGTTCGAGAAGCAGGGCGAACCCGGCGGGCAGAACCTGCTGGCCGGAAAGCCGGCGGGGCGGCAGGAGATCACCGGCGTAACCCGATGGCTCATCAGCCAGGTGGACAAGCTTAACATCGACCTGAGGCTAGGGACCGAGGTGGATGCCCAGGCGGTGCTGGATCAGGAACCGGACGCGGTGGTGATCGCCACCGGTTCCGAGCCCAAAGTCAGCCCTTTCCCCGGCGAATACGGCCCGCCCCAGGTCATAACCAGCCAGCAGGCGCTTCTGGGGGAATATCCTATCGGCGACAGGATCCTGATGGTGGATTTGGACGGTCACCACCAGGCCACCGGCACCGCCGAGTTGTTGGCCGGCCAGGGCAAGCAGGTGCACTTGATCACCCCGGCCCTGTTCGTGGGCAGCCAACTGGGGCCCCTGCAAGACCTGTTTCTGGCCCGCAAGCGGCTGGCCGCCAAGAGAGTGACCTTCACCCCGGACATAGCGGTGCTGGAGATACAGGGCACCCTGGTCAAGGGCCTAAACGTCTATTCAAATGAAATGATCGATTTCGAGGGCTACGACACCGTGGTCCTGGTCGCGGGCAACCAGTCCCGCGAGGAGCTTTACTTCCAGCTAAAGGGGCAGGTGCCGGAGATATACCGGGTGGGAGACAGCGTCTCGCCGCGCAAGACCGACATGGCCATCGTGGACGGCCATCGGGTGGGCAGGTCGTTGTGAGCAGCGCCGGTATTGATATCTGGGTCTACCTTGAGGCCCAAGAGGATGAGCTGCACTCCCGGTGCCTGGGTCTGCTCCCCGAGGCCGGGCGACTGCTGGAGCAGATGGGAGGCCAAGGATCGGTGAGCGCCGTGGTGCAGGGCGCGGGACTCAGGCCGGCGCTCGAGGAGCTTTCCATAGCCGGGTTGGGACGTGTCATCTATCAAAACGATGACGCGCTGTCGCGCTATAACGGCGAACTTTTCGCGGCCTGCCTGACCCAGCTTGTCGGCCAACACCGGCCCGCCCTGCTGCTTATGGCCCACAGCGCCCTCACCCAGGACCTCGCCCCCCGGGTGGCCGCCTCGCTGGCGGTGCCTCTGGTGACCCGGGCGGTGGATTTCAATGTCAGCCCGGAGGGGCGGCAGGAGGCGACCCGGCCCCTGGGCAGCGGCTATCTGTTTCAGCGGGTGCTGGCGCGGGGCGCTGCCCCCACCATGGTCAGCTTTCTGCCATCTGTCCTGGGCGAGCCGGAACCCGGCGAGGGGCCTCCGGAGATCGTCGATGCCGGGGCCGGTGAGGTGACCCTGCGGACCAAGGTGCTGGAGTTGATAGAGGCCGATCCCGAGACCCTGGACCTGGAGGAGGCGGAAATCATCGTGGCCGCCGGGCGCGGGGTTGGCAAGGATGAGCCCTTTGAGATCGTTTATGACTTGGCCAGGGCCCTGGGCGGCAGCGTGGGGGCAACCCGGCCGGTGGTGGACTGGGGGCTGGCCTCCTACCAGCGGCAGATCGGCCAGACCGGCAAGAGCGTGGCGCCTAGGCTGATCATCAACTGCGGCATATCCGGGGCCAACGAGTACACCGCGGGCATGGAGAAATCGCGTCTGGTGATCGCCATCAACACCGACAAGAAGGCCCGCATATTCCGCTTTGCCGATCTGGGCGTGATCGGCGACGTTCGCCAGGTGCTTCCCGCCCTCAGCGAGAGCATCAATAGCCGCAAGGGGTCATAGAGCGCGATGCGCCATCGTATTTATATAGCTCTCCTTGCCCTCCTGGCCGTGCTTGCTTGGGGGCAGGCCGATGCCTCGGCATGGGATGCGGCTGATTGCCTGCGGTGCCACCAGCAGGGAAGCCCCCAGAGCGCGCATCATGTGGATGCAGAGCGCTTTGCGGCTTCGGTGCACGGCAAGGAAGGACTGGCCTGTCTGGACTGCCACGCGGGCATGAGCCAGGAGGACCACGCCCAGGCAGCCGGAGGGCAGGCGGTGAACTGCTCCCAATGTCATGAGCAGAAAAGCGGCCACGGCAGCGGAGCCGGATGCGCCGATTGCCACGGCGCCCACTACATGCTTCCGGTCGAGGACCCGGCCAGCCGGGTGACGGGAGCCAAACTGGCCGCCACCTGCGGGACCTGCCATCCCGGCCAAGCCGGACGGCCGGACTATCTGTCCTGGCTGCCCTCGCTGAGGGTCAACTCCCACGGAAAACAGGATTTCAAAGGGGACTACTCAGGCCGGGATTGTCTGGATTGCCATCGTGGTGCCGCGCATGGCGGCGCCGACCCCCAAGACGGCCCGCAATGCCGGCGCTGTCATGGGCCGGATGAGCATGGCCGGTCCAGGCTGGCGGGGTTTTTCCATCCCCGGGCCGAGTTCGGCCGGCAACCCGGCACCTATGCAGCCGCCGTCATTGACATGGTTTTTCTGGGGGTGATGTTCCTCGCCGGGCTGGGATTTTTCTGCCTCCGTGCCAGACGTGGCCGGGCCGGCGGGCGTCCGGGCGGCGAACCCAACGAACATCGGGATGCTGAGCTGTGATTACTGGTTTTGACATACTTTTGAGCACGGCGGCTGTGCTCATCATGCTGACCGGCTTCATAAGGCTCGCGGTCCGCTGCCACCGGGGTCGCCCCGAAGGCGCCCAGGGCAACTTGGGCAACCTGCTGCGTTTCCTGTTGGCCCAGGCCAGGATACTCAAAAGGCCGGTTCGGGGACTGGCCCACCAGATGGTGTTTTGGGGGGTGGTGATTCCCCTGGCCCTAGTGATCTATGCCCAGTTCGGGCTTGGGATGCCCTACACCCTGGCTGCGATCTTCTCGCTGCTCACGGATTGTTTGGGCGCCGTGCTGCTGGCGGGGGTGGTGTTCTTCCTGCTGCGCCCCAGAGGATCGGCCTCCCCGGGGCTTCCCGCCGGATCCCTGCTGCCGGCCCTGCTGCTGCTGTTCATCGTGATCAGCGGATTTCTGGCCGAAGGCAGCCGTCTGGCCGTCGCGGGCGGAGGCCCTATTTGGCACTCTCCCCTGGGCTGGATGGTGGCCCTGATCGCCCCGGCCTCGCCGCTTTTCATGCAGGCCATGATAAGGCTGCATTTCCTGGCGGTGCTGGTTTTCGTGGCTTCCGTGCCTTTCGGCTTCATGCGCCATTTGGTGGCGGCCTCCATGAATATTTACTACTCACGCCCGGAGCGGCCGCGCGGGGCCATGCGCCCGGTCAGCCTTCAGGCCGCCGAGCCTGGGGCCCAAAGCATCGGCGACCTCACCTGGAAGCAGCTGCTGGAGGCGGAGGCCTGCGTGTCATGCGGGCGCTGTCAGGAGAACTGCCCCGCCTATCTCTCGGGCAAGCCGCTTTCGCCCCGCAAGGTGATGCAAGCCCTTTGGGGACAGCAGAACATGCGCCAGGCCGCCAAAGGCCAAGCCCCGTTGTTGCTGGATGGCATAGGCGCCGACGAGATGTGGGCCTGCACCACTTGCCAGGCGTGCGTGGAGCAATGTCCGGTGTTCATCGACCCCATGGACAAGCTCATTTCCATGCGGCGCTTCCAGACCATGAGCCGGGGCGCGCTGCCCGCCGAGGCGCGGCCCCTGATCAGGAACCTTGAGCTGTACGGCGATTCCTACGGCAAGGGCCCGGCCCTTCGGGAGGACTGGGCCATGGGGTGCGCGGCGCCCCGGGCCTATGGACAGGTGGACGGTGGCCGCGCGCTGTTGTGGGCCGGCTGCGCGGGGGCCTTTCATCCCCGCTATCAGCAGGTTACTCGGGCCATGGTCAGAATTCTGCAGGCGGCCAAGGTGCCCTTCGTCATCGCCGGCAAAGAGGAGCTTTGCTGCGGGGACCCGGCGCGACGCCTGGGCCAGGAGGATCTGTTCCAGGATCTGGCCCGGCGCAACATCGAAAGCCTCGAGAAACGCGGCGTGACCACCGTGGTGGCCGCCTGCCCCCATTGCTTCAACACCTTGAGGAACGAATACCCGTCCCTGGGCGCCGGTTTTGAGGCAGTGCCCGCGGTGGAATTCATAGCCCGCTTGATCAACGAGGGGAGCGTCATTCCCAAGTATCCGGTGGAGGCGGTGCTGACCATCCACGATCCCTGCTATCTGGGGCGGGTGAACCAAATTTACGACTGCCTGCGCCAGGTTGCCGCCTCCCTGCCCGGTGTGACGCTCAAGGAGCTGGCGCAGAGCCGCGAGAACGCCTTCTGCTGCGGTGGCGGCGGGGGGCGCATGTGGCTGCACGAGTCGCAAGGCAGGGGCATAAACAAGATGCGGGCCCAGCAGGTGGCGGAGGCGGGAGTGGAGCTGGTGGCCACGGCCTGCCCCTATTGCCTGACCATGCTCGAGGATGGCCTCAATGACCTGGATGTCCCTAAACCGCCTCGGAGCATTGAATTGATCGAATTGGTGGCTGACTCAATTTAAGGGGAAATTGCGCTGCATGAATGACCAGGGCCATAGGGTTGACCAGGATGGAGTGAGAATCGTGGTGTGCCTAAAACAGGTGCGCCACCGCTATGCCCGAACCGGCCGGGACCCGCAGGAGAACTATCTGGCCCCCGAGGATGAGGTGCTGCTGGTCAACCCCCATGACGAGGCAGCCCTGAACCTGGCTGTGGACCTGAAGCAACAAATCGGCAGCGGGGAAGTATTGGCCCTGACCCTGGGCCCCATCTTCGCTCCGGATGACTTGAACCGCTGCCTGGCCCTGGGAGCAGACGCCTTCTACCGGGTTAGAGGGGAGCAGGACCAGGACACCTGGGGCAAGTCTTTGACCCTGGCCGGCGCCATTAGAAGCCTGGATGCGGCCATCATTCTCTGCGGCCTGGAGTCGCTGGACAACCGGAACGGCCAGATGGGGGCATTTTTGGCCCAGCATTTGGGGCTGCCCTTTATCTGTGCCATTCGGAAAGTGAGCCTGGGGTCCGGTGGGACGACGGCCCGCGTGCAGAGGGGTGCGGGGCGTGGCGAACAGGAAGTCGTCGTCTGCCCGCTGCCCGCAGTTTTCAGCGTGGATGTCGGGGCCGCGGAGATGCGCTTGGCCACGGTGCCGGGCAGGCGCAAAGCCCGGGCCATGGCCTGCCAGGAGCTGACGCCTACAGGGCCTGCCCCGGAGCCCATGCTGCGCGCTCTCGAGGTGGCGCCACCGTTGCCGCGCGGCAAGTCCAAGCCCGCCCCCGATGCGGATATGGACTGGTACCAACGGGTGGATGAGCTCTTGAGTGGCAGCAGCGTAGACAAGCAGGCACGGTTTTTGGAAGGCGATCCGGCCAAGTTGGCCCGGGATATCGTGGAGTTCCTGGTGGAACGGGGCATTCTGGAACCAGCACCAGAGCGCTCTACGGAGGTGGTCGGCCAATGAGTCATGCCGCGCCAATAGCGCGGGGCGCCAATCACCCGGCCGCGGGGCAGCCCGAAGGCCCCGGTCTGGCCTATTGCCTGGCCAAGCAGGCCAGATACAGCGAGAGGCACGATGCTGTCTGCCTGACGCTGGGCTATCCCTTGAAAGTCGTTTTGCTCAACCCGGTCTGGAAGGGCGCTTTGCAGAAGATGGCACAGGGGAACTGGGTCACCATGAATGAGATAGCCCGCCTGAGCGCGCCGGTGAGCCATGACTCGGCGGTGGACTTCCTGGATGGCCTGGCTGCCAAGGGCTATCTACGCACCAGCGGGATGCGGACGATAGCAGAATATCCCTTGGTCTCCATCATAATCCCGGTACGTAACCGCCCGCGGGAGGTAAATGAGTGCTTGCGCTCCCTGGCCAAGCTCGACTACCCGGCCTCCAAAACCGAGATCATCGTGGTGGACGACGCCTCCAGCGACGATACGCCCCATGTAATCTCGCGGTACAACGTGAAACTGATCCGTATGGCCAGCCAACGGGGGGCCTCTTATTGTCGCAATCGGGGAGCCGCCGCGGCCAACGGGGAAATTTTGGCTTTTTTGGATTCAGATTGTCTGGCAAGCGCCGGCTGGCTCAGCGATTTGGTCCCTGCCTTCCAAAATCAAGCCGTGGCGGTGGTGGGCGGCCTGGTGGACGGCTATTTTCGTAACAGCGGTCTGGACAAGTACGAACAGGTCAAATCCTCACTCCGGGTGGGCCGGAGATTCCGGCGCTCGGACACGGACGACAAGTCGTTTTACGTACCTTCCTGCAACATGCTGGTAAGAAAGCGCGAGTTCCACAAGGCCGGCGGCTTTAACCAGGAACTGCAGGTGGGCGAGGATGTGGACCTATGCTGGCGCATGGCCGATGCTGGAGGCTTGCTCGAGTACCGGCAAGCGGGAAGGGTGTTGCACAAGCACCGCACCAAATGGGCCTCGTTCTGCGGCAGGCGCTTTGACTACGGTACGTCCGAGCCCATGCTGCAAAAATTGCATCCGCGCCGGTCCAAGCGTTTTCCCATACTGGCCGGGGCCTTGTGTTTTTGGGCATCAATGGCGGCCTATTTCTTCATCCAATCCGCAGCGTTGACCTTGCTTCCCTGGGCCATTTTGCTGACAGACGGCCTATTCAAATTCTTCCGCGTCAGGTCCCAGCGGCTGCCCTTGGGCGTGGGCGCCATCATTGCCTCGACGATGAGCAGCTACGGGGCTTTTGCCCTGCATTTGTGCAAATTCGCTTCGCGCTACTACCTCCTGTTGATCCCATTGCTGCTGCCGCTGGGGACATGGCTTCCGCTGGGCATAATTGCCGCCCATCTCATTGCGGGAATAACCGAATACCTCGGCTGCCATCCGGCTATAAGCTTGCCCGCGTTCATGTGGTGGTTCACCTTGGAGCAGATTTCCTACCAGGCGGGTGTCTGGTGGGGATGCCTGCGCCAAAGGCATTTTCGGCCTTTGGCTCCTCGGCCATTCCTGATGAGGGGGGTCTAGCCATGCCCGCACCCAACCTCATGGAACTGGCTGCCAGGTTGACCGCTAACGGCCTGCGCCACCAGGAACTCAAGCGCCAGGGCAAACCGGCCCAGGTGAAGGCGTTGAGCCTAGAAACCACGCATCACTGCGTGGCGCGTTGCCTGATGTGCAACATCTGGAAGACGCCGGCGAGCCAGCCTGAACTGAGCGTTGACGACTGGCTGGGGCTACTAGGAAACGGACTGTTCGCGGACCTTGTCGAACTCGATGTGACCGGCGGTGAGCCTTTCCTCAAACAAGGCATCGCAGAGTTGTTTTTGGGCGTAGCCGATCTGTCCAGAGCCAACTTGTCAAATTTGAAATCAGTCGCCGTAACCAGCAATGGATATCTCACCGAGAAAATCTTGTCCGTGGTGGACCGGGTACTGCCGGCCTTGAGGGAACAGGGCATTGATCTTGTGGTGGTGTGCGCCCTGGACGCCGTGGGGGAGTTACACGACAGGATCAGGAACCTGGACGGTATTTTCCAGAAGGTGAACCAGACCATCAACGGCCTGGTTGACTTGCGCCAAAGCCATGGAAATTTGGTCATAGGCCTGAAGACGACGATCCTGCCCATCAACGTGGGAGAACTGGAGGCCATCGCCGAGTTCGCCGACCGAAAAGGGATGTTCACCATAATCTCGCCACGCATCATAACCAGCGGCCGCTATCTCAACTCCGGCATGAACAATGACTTCCAGTTCGATGATGAGCAGAAGAAGCAGATGAAGGACTTTTTCAGCTCCGAACATTCCCGGTGGATTTTCCACAACCAAACGGTCATCGACTACCTGGTCGAAGGAAAGACCCGCAAACCCTGCACATGCGGCTTTAACTACTTTTTCGTTCGAAGCAACGGGGAGGTGTTTCTTTGCCCCCTGATTGACCGGAGTTTCGGCAACGTGATGGACCAGGATGTCAGGGATATCTATGTTTCCGGCCAAGCTGGCGCCTTTAGAAGAAAAGTCGGGGATTTTGATGAGTGTGCCAGCTGTACAGAACCTGGGCTGGAAAGATACGCCTTACCTTTGGAGGGATTCAAGTACTTGGAGGCCATGGAAAAGATGGGCCCCGAGAAGTTTAGCGAGCTGCATGAATACATGGGGCTGGACAAATACGTCTGAGGTTGTGCCGGGGAGGCTTTCGCTTGCTTAAGAGAACCAAAACAGCGAGTTGAGTGATGCGGGTGGTGTTCTTACTTACAGCCAGCCTCGCCCGCGAAGCCCGGGAAGATGGCGCGGAGGTCTTCGAGGTGGTTTGCGAGTTGAACCCTGGCACCACTGTAAGGGAGGCCATGAGCGGGCTGCCCATAATCAAGAGGATGAAGCATGTGCCCAAAGCGGTCGTAAAAGACGGGAAGCTAATTACCAGCAACTACGTTTTGCAAGACGGGGACGCACTAAAAATCATTCCCCTGCCGGCGGCGGGCTAACAGCCGGCAAATCAGGCAATATGCCTTGCTCGGATCAGCTCACCCAAGGGCTGCACAAGGGCCGAATGCGATGACTCTTTTGGGTCAAATTTGATCAATGCGATCCGCGAAACGATAAACAGGCGCTATGAAATCGAGACACAAAAGGTGTTCGACTAAAAACTAGGCGAGGCCTTTAAAAGAGACATAAAACACATACTTAGGCTTCTTCATCGGTGAAGGACCCTATTCCTAAAGGAGATATCATGCGCAAGAAAATGGTCCAGGACTTCCAAGCCATGAAAAGTAAGGGAGAAAAAATAACATTCCTTACGTCGTACGACTTTCCCACCGCCCAGTTCGCCGAGGAGGCGGGCATAGACATGTTGTTGGTCGGCGATTCTCTTGGCATGTGTGTCTATGGATATCCGGGCACCGAGCCGGTGGTCATGGACCAGATGATATTTCACACCGAGGCAGTGAGGAGGGGCGCGCCCAACACCTTCATCATCGGCGACATGCCTTTCCTCAGCTACCAGGTTTCCTGCGAGAAGGCCGTGGAGAACGCAGGCCGCTTCATCAAGGAGACAGGCTGCGACGCCATCAAGCTGGAGGGCGGCATTAGAGTGGTTGACCGCATCAAGGCAATCGTTGAGGCTGGCGTGGTGGTCATGGGCCACATCGGGCTCACCCCGCAAAGCTCTGGCCAGTTGGGCGGCCATAAGGCCCAGGGACGCACCGCGGAGGCGGCGGAGGCGGTGGTGGCCGACGCATACGCCGTGCAGGAAGCCGGCGCCCAGATGATTCTGCTGGAAGCCATCCCACCGGAGGTGGGCAAGTACATTACCGAGAACCTAAGCATCCCGGTGCTGTCCATCGGCGCGGGCATGTACTGCGATGGTCAACTGCTCATCGTCTCCGACATGATCGGCCAGTTCCAGGCCTTCAAGCCCAAGTTCGTCAAGCGCTTCGGCGACGTGGCTGGTGAGTGCATCAATGCCATGAAGGCATACCACCAAGAGGTCAAGGAAGGCAATTTCCCCACCAAGGACTACTGCTATCCCATGATCGAGGGCGAAGCCAACAAGTTCCTCGAGATCATGGAGCAGAAAAAACGGGCTTGATGCGGCCCGGCCGCACAGCCTGAAACCAAGGGCGTCAATGTTTTGAACCAGATAAACGGCCAAAGTTAATTGGTTGCCTGATTATTGCTTTAGCGAAGCAAAAGGCCAAATCCAAAAGGAGGGCTTTCATGGCTGAAATCAAGGGAGGTTATTGGGGCAAAGTCGCCTGGGTCGACATGACCAACGGGCAAGTAACCATCCAAAACTTCGACGACGATTTCGCCCGCAAATATCTGGGTGGCGTCGGACTAGCCACCAAACTGGTAGCAGACAAGGTTACCAAAAACACCAATCCGCTGGGGCCGGGCAATGTCCTGGTCTTCGCCACCGGACCGTTCCAAGTCACCAGCATCCCCAGTTCCGGACGTTCAGCCATCGCCGCCAAGTCCCCCCTCACCGGTTACTGGGGTGAGTCCTCCGGCGGTGGGCACCTGGGGCCGGAGATGAAGAAATGCGGTTTCGACGCCATTGCCATCACCGGCAAGGCCCGCAAGCCTTCCTATTTGTTCGTGAGCGATGACAGCATCGAGGTCCGTGACGCCGGCAAGTATTGGGGCATGGACAACGTGGAGGTGGTGGACGCCCTGCGTCAGGACCTGGACATCAAGGGCATGGCCGTGACCACCATCGGCCAGGCCGGCGAGAACCTGGTACGCTACGCCAGCATAGGAAACGAAAAGCACGGTTATCACGGCCGTTGCGGCCTGGGCGCGGTCATGGGTTCCAAAAACCTCAAGGCCGTGGTGGCAAAGGGCGGCCTGAAGCCGCCGCTGGCCGACCCGGAGGGGCTCAATGCCTATT
This sequence comes from Deltaproteobacteria bacterium, assembly GCA_020444205.1. GTDB lineage: Bacteria > Desulfobacterota > Desulfarculia > Desulfarculales > Desulfarculaceae > Desulfoferula. The sequence goes on from JAHLLJ010000030.1 coordinate 25,107, forward strand.
TCAAGGGCCTGCGCAAGGAGATGATGGCCAGCGAGTTCGCCGAGGTGAACCGCGAGCACGGCCAGGCGGTGGCGGTGGCCCCGCGCGAGGAAAATGGGCTCTTGCCCATGAAAAACTGGGATCAGGACAGCTGGGACAAGGCGCCGGACATCTCGGCTCCGGTGTTCACCGAGCAACTGGACGCCAAGCCCTGGCCCTGCCCCAACTGCTTTATGGGTTGCCACCGCAAGATTGCCAGCCCCAAGCATGAAAACGCCAAGACCGGCGGCCCGGAATACGAGACTCTGGGCATGATCGGCTCAAACCTTCTGATCGACGACCTGGACGACTTGGTGGTGGCCAACGAAATCCTCAACCGCTACGGCATCGACACCATCGAGATTGGCGGCGTGTTGGGATGGGCCTTTGAATGCTACGAGAAAGGCATCATCACCAGCCAAGACACCGACGGGGTGGAGCTTACCTGGGGTAACGGCAAGGCGCTGATCGCCATGTGCGAAAAGGTAGGCAAGCGCGAGGGCTTCGGCAACCTTTTAGCCGAGGGCATCCGTGCCTGCGTGGACGCCTACCCGGGCACCAAAGAGTATGCCATCGAGTCCATGGGCCAGGTCTTCGGCGCCCACGATCCCCGGGCTTTCTACGGCCAGGTCATCACCTCCATCGCCTCCACTCGCGGGGCCTGCCATTTGCACGGCTTCGCCGAGGCTAACGAGCTGGGCGTGGTAATGCCCGAGTTGGGCATCAACGAGGCATCCGCCCCGGACGACAACACCAAAAAGGGTTACCTGGGAGCGGTGTTCCAGGACCTTTCTCAGGTGTGGAACAGCCTCACCATGTGCCTGTTGTATTTCTTCGCGGGCATGGACCTGCCGGCGGAGGCCAAGATCCTTAACTACATAACCGGCTGGGACGTGGACGCCGAGGAACTGATCAAGACCGGCGAGCGCATCGTCTGCATGCAGCACATGTTCAACCTGAACAACGGGCTGGTCCCGGAGGTGGAGAACGTGATGCCCGAGCGCATGACCAAGCCGCATGCCGGTGGTGGCGCGGCCGGTCAGGTGCCGGATTGGCAGGGAATTTTGGCCGAATATTGGAGCACCAAGGGCTGGGATGCCAAGGGCATACCCACCAGCGAAAAACTGGCTGATCTAGGGCTGCAGGACTAGATCGCCCTGTTATTTCAAAATAGGGTCGGGACGGGATGAGGCGGGCGAATTCCCGTTTCGTCCCGCCTGGCTGGCATGAATTTGGAGGTTGCCATGGGTGAAATGACCCAAATCATTATAGCGCCGAGCCGCTATGTGCAAGGCCGGGGGGCCATAAACGACATCGGCGAGCACGCCGGCATTTTCGGCAAGAAAGTGCTGGTGGTGGGTGGTAATACCGGTTTGGCCAGCACCAGACAGGGGCGCGAGGAGAGCTTTGCCAAACACGGCATAACCCAAGTGGAGGAGCTGTTCGGCGGAGAGTGCTCGGATGCGGAGATCGCCCGCCTCAGCGAGATCGCCCGGTCTCAGGAATGCGACGTGGCCATGGCTAGTGGAGGAGGCAAGACCATCGACACCGTCAAGGTGGTGGCCGCCAATGTAAACGCCGCCACCGTCATCGTCCCCACCACCGCATCCACCGATGCCCCCTGCAGCGCCCTGTCCGTGGTCTATAGCGACGAGGGTGTTTTCGACAAGTTCTTCGTGCCTCCCCGCAATCCGGACTTGGTGCTGGTGGACACCCAGATCGTGGCCAACGGTCCGGCCCGCCTGCTGGTTGCCGGCATGGGCGATGCCCTGGCCACCTGGTTCGAGGCCGATGCCGCGGCCCGTTCCTGCGCTCTGAACCTGCCCGGTGGCCAGATGACCCAGGCCGCCCTGACCTTGGCCCGGCTATGCTACGACATCCTCATGGAGTGCGGCCTGCAGGCCAAGATCGCAGTGGAGGAGTCGGTGGTGACACCGGCGCTGGAAAAAGTGGTTGAGGCAAACACCCTGTTAAGCGGGGTGGGTTTCGAAAGCGGAGGTTTGGCCGCGGCCCATTCCATGCAGGATGGCTTCACCCTGTTGGAGGAAATCCACGATTTCCTGCATGGTGAAAAGGTGGCCTTTCTAACCTTGGTGCAGTTGGTGATGGAGGCCAGGCCCAAGGAGGTGATACGGAAGGTCTTCGACTTCTGTATCAAGGTGGGTCTGCCGGTGTGCCTGGAGGATTTGAATATTCACAAGGCCGGCCCCAAGCGGCTGATGGAGGCGGTGGAGGAATCGTGCCTGCCGGGCAAGATCATGTTCAACCATGCCTTCCCCATTACCGCCGAGTTTGTTTATGACGCCATGATTAGCGCCGACGCGATGGGCCGCCGAGTCAAGGCGGGACAGCCCATAGTGTGAGCCGAAGCGGCGTGTGCGCCGCCACAAAACAAGCAGCGGCCCGCCCGGCCGGCGGGTGGGCAGTCAACGGGGATTGCGCCATGGATAAGTCTATAATTACAGCTTTGCAGGAAGCGGTGGGAAAGGATCAGGTGAGCCTGGAACTCATCGATCTGGTCGCCTATGCCACCGACGCATCAGAATTCAGGCATCGCCCCGAGGTTGTGGTGCTCCCCGGGGACACGGCCCAAGTTGCCGCGGTGATGGAGCTGGCCAGCCGCGAAATGATACCGGTGACCCCGCGGGGGGCGGGCACCGGCCTTTCCGGGGGGGCGGTGCCCCTCAGGGGCGGCATCCTGCTGGACCTGTCGCGGATGGACCGCATCGTCAAGATCAGCCTGGAGGACCGCCTGGCGGTGGTGCAGCCCGGCGTGGTCTATGCTGAGTTGGAGCGGCAACTCGCGCCTTTGGGCTTCAGCTTCCCGCCCGACCCGTCCAGCGGCAAGGTCTCCACCATCGGCGGCAATGTGGCCACCAACGCCGGAGGCATCAAGGGCGCCAAGTACGGAGTGACCAAAAACTACGTGCTGGGGCTGGAAGTGGTCTTGGCCAACGGCCGGGTGATGCGCACCGGCAGCCACACCATCAAAAGCGTTTCCGGCTTTGACCTGACCAGCCTCTTCGTGGGTTCGGAGGGCATGCTCGGCGTGATCACCGAAATCGTTCTGCACATAGTACCCCGGCCCCCCTACACCAGAACCGCCCTGGCCACCTTTGACACCCTCTCCCAAGCGGGGCGCGCGGTTGGCGCGGTGATGCGGGCGCCGGTTTCGCCCAGCGTTCTGGAGATCGTGGACCACAGCTACATCCAGGCCATCAACCAGAACACCGACCTCGCTCTGCCCGACGTGGAGGCCATTCTTTTGGTGGAAACCGATGGCTTCTCAGCCGCCGAGGCCGAGACCCAGATGGAGCGCATCGTGGAGATATTTCAACAGAGCCAGGCCTCCAGCGTGCGCCAGGCGGCCTCGCCGGAAGAGGCGGTGGCCCTGTGGGCGGCGCGCAAAACCGCCTATTCAGTCATTACCCGGCTGTACAACACGGTGATCCCCGAGGACACCACCGTGCCCATCTCCAAGGTGGCCGACATGCTGCTGGCGGTTGAGGAAGTGGGCCGCAACTACGACATGGTGTTGCCCACCGTGGGCCACTTGGGCGACGGCAACGTGCACCCCCACTTTTGTTTCGACCGCACCGACCCGGCCATGATGGCCAAGGTGGAGCAAGCCAAGCACGAACTGCACCAACGGGCGGTGGACCTGGGAGGCACCCTCAGCGGTGAGCACGGCATAGGCATTGGCAAGGCCCCTTTCATGGAGATGGAGCACAGCGGCTTTGCCATGGGCATGATGCGCGCCATCAAGGACGCCTTCGATCCCCACAATATCCTGAACCCCGGCAAAATGGGGCTGGAGGTGAAGGATGACTGAGCAGCTTCATCTCCCCGAGCGCCTCACCCAACAGCTTCTGCGCTGCAGCAATTGCGGTTTCTGCCAGGCTCATTGCCCCATTTTTGGAGCCACCGGCCGTTCCTCGCTGAATGCACGGGGCAAGATGATCTTACTGCAAGAGGTGCTGGAGCGGGGCATGCCGCTGAGTCCGGAGCTGGTGGAATCGCTGTTCCAGTGCACCGCCTGCGCCAGCTGTTCCACTAACTGCCCCTCCGGGGTGGAGGTGCCGGAGATACTAAAGGTAGTGCGGCGACAGATGGTGGATATCGGCACCTGTCACCCGGCCTTCGAGGGTATGGATAAGGTGCTGGAGGAGCACGACAACATCTACGCCGAGGATGAGCCGGAGGATTTTGAGCGGGAGCGCAACAAACAGGCCGAGGTGGTATTCTTCATCGGCTGCGTGGGCCAGTACCGTGAGGAAGAGGCCACCGAGGCAGCCCTGGATTTGCTGGACCACCTGGAGGTGGACTTCACCCTGATCGACGAGGCCTGCTGCTCGGGGGTGCTGGAGGACGTGGGCTATGACCTTAAACCGGCCCTGGCCAACAAGAACATCGATCTGATTAAGGGCACCGGGGCCAAGATCCTGATCACCGGCTGCCCCTACTGCTTTCGCACCTTTACCGGCAAGGACCTTTACAGCCCCCTGCGCCAGGACGGCTTGGAGATCTTGCATCTGAGTCAGTTCTTGGCCCGGCAGGATTTCGGCGTCACCACCGACAAGCTGGTGACCTACCACGACCCTTGCGACCTGGGCCGCCATATGGGCATATACCAGGAGCCCCGCGAGGTGATCGCCAAGATAGCCCCCAACTTTGTGGAACTGCCCGAGAACCACGCCGCCTCCCTGTGTTGCGGAGCCGGAGGCGGAGTGCGGGGGGCTTTCGCCAAAAATTCCCTGGCCATGGCGCGTCGCCGCTTGGAGCAGGTGGAACAGGTTGGCGCCCAGGTGCTCTTGACCGAGTGCAACTCCTGCGTGCACAACCTGTCCAACGCCAAGCTCAGGGC
>JAHLLJ010000031.1 GCA_020444205.1 Deltaproteobacteria bacterium
TGCAGATGTTGTTGGCCGCGTACATGGCCATCATCTCGCCGGAGCAGACGATGTAGATCTCCTGGGCCTTGCCGTCGCGGATGGGCATGGCAAACCCACCGCAGACCACGTCGCCGAGCACGTCGTAAAATGCGTAGTCAAGCTCCTCGGACTCCTCGTAGGCGCCAAGGGACTCCAACATGTTGATGGAGGTGATGATGCCGCGTCCCGCGCAGCCCACGCCGGGCTCGGGGCCGCCGGACTCCACGCACCAGGTGCCGCCGTAGCCGCCCCTGCGGATGGCTTCCAGCTCGATGTCTTCGCCTTCTTCACGCAGGGTGTCCAAGACCGACTTCTGGGCCAGGCCGCCCAAGAGAAGCCGGGTGGAGTCGGCCTTGGGGTCGCAGCCGACCACCATTACCTTCTTTCCCATTTCCGCAAGCCCGGCCACCGTGTTCTGGGTGGTCGTGGACTTGCCGATTCCGCCTTTGCCGTAGATCGCTATCTTTCTCATGGTTGGGTTGGCTCCCTTTAGGGGTTGCTTTGGGCCTGTGTAAAGGCAAGGTGCTTGCCAACGGCATGAGAAAAAAGCGTTGAGAAGAGGCAACCCCGCGATAAGCATGGCGATAAAAAAATATGGAGGGCCCAGACGGGGCTCGCGGACGGGCGCGGGGAGGATGGCGGTTTTACATGGAGGTAAAACGGTTCTACGTGTTTGTCAAAAACGGTTACCCCGCGCCTGACCTGATTGTAAAAACACCGATGCGCTGTAAAGTGGCTTGTGGGTTGCCCTATGATTGCGGGACAAAAAAGGGGTGATGTCTAATGCGATAATGCTGGACGTGGCTTAGAGAGAGCGCACTACAGCACTGATGAACAGGCGCTCGTGGGGCGCTGCTCTACGGTGCTTTATTAATGGGGCGTGCCGGGGGGCGGCTAATCAATAGGCTCAGTTGCCCACCAGACATCGCCTTTGTTTTTTCACCATCTCGTCCAGGCCGTACTTTTTGATGCGGTAGCCCAGTTTGCGCAGGGTAATGCCCAAATCCTGGGCAGCCCGGGACTGCACCCAGCGGTTGCGCTTCAAGGCTTCCAAGAGCTCGGCCTTTTCTAAATCTTCCAGCTTGGAGCCGCCGGATTCTCCCGCCGAGGCGGCCACCGGCGCACCATCGTCGGCCATGAGAAAGCCCGGCAGGTCGTCGGCGCTTATGGTGTCCTGGTCCACCATGATGCTCAATCGCTCGATGATGTTTTCCAACTCGCGAACGTTGCCGGGCCACTGGTAGCTCAGCAGGATGTCTTTGGCCTTGCGGTCGATGAGCAGGTGGCGGTTGTATTCCTCGGAATTCTTATCCAGGAAGTGGCTGATCAAAAGCGGTATGTCCTCCACCCGCTCCCTGAGGGGCGGCAAGTGCAAGGGGAATACGTTGAGGCGGTAGTAGAGGTCCTGACGAAACTCCTTGTTTTCCACCAGCTCCGGGAGGTTCTGGTTGGTGGCCGCTATGATGCGTACGTCCACCTTGTGGGTTTTGGGAGAGCCCAGGCGCTCGAACTCTTTGTCCTGCAAAAAGCGCAAAAGCTTGGCCTGCAAGCCGATGGGCATCTCGGCGATCTCATCCAGGAAGATGGTTCCGCCGTCAGCCTCCTCGAAGCGGCCGGGTTTTTCTTCGGTGGCCCCGGTAAAGGCTCCCTTGGCATGGCCGAACAGCTCCGACTCAAGCAGGTTCTCGGGCAGGGCCGCGCAGTTGATCTTCACAAAAGGCCCGTCCCCCCGGTTGCTCATCTCGTGGATAATGCGGGCCACCAGGGTCTTGCCGGTGCCCGACTCGCCCAGGAGCAAGACCGAGGCCTTAGCCGGGGCCACCTTGCCCAACAGGCCCTGCAGCTCGCGCATAGCCGGGCTCTTGCCCACTATAAAGAAGTTGTTGTAGCGAGAGGATATCTCGTCCTTGAGCTGTTTGTTCTGTCGCCGCAGGAGCTCCTCGCGGCGCTCCACCTGCTGATTGAGCTCCACGAACTGGCCAATGAGCTGGGCCACGATGGTCAAAAAGCGGATGTCCTCGGAGGCTGAGACCTCCTCGCCAAAGAGGCGGTCCACGTTGAGCACTCCGATGGGTTCGCCCTGCAGGAGAATGGGAACTCCCACAAAGGCTACCTTGCCCTTGTCCAGATCGCGGGACTGGGTCTTGTTGAGGAAAAGCGGCTCGCGGCTCACGTCAGGCACGTAAAAGGGTTGGGCGGTCTGGAAAATGCGCCCGGTGACTCCTTCACCCTGGTGGTACACTCCCCGGCCCATCTCCCGCTGGGTCAGTCCGTAAGAGGCGTAGATAGCCAGCCTACCGGTGCGGTTATCGCGTAGGGTAACCGTGGCCCGCTTCATGGACAGGGTGTCGGAAATGATGGCCAGCACCCGGTCCAAGGTCTGAGGTAAATTCAGGGCCTCACCGATTACCCGACTTATCTCAAAGAGGACTCGCAGTTCCAGTTCTGTGACTTGCTGTCTCATGCCCCCAGAGAATTGCAAATTCGATGCCGTAAAAGATTTTTAGGGTAATAGGTTGTTTTTAAAGACTAAAAATTATTCACATCCAAAATGGCGCTACAAACAACCCGCCAAAAAGTTACATTTTAGACCCATAAAAGTTTGAAACTTACCTTAGGGTATGATTAATAGCCTGCTCTTACCCTCCTGTTCGACAAAATGGTTTCCAAAAGTGTTTCCGCTTTCTCCAGACGGCCCAGGTCCACCCCGGTTTCCATCCCCTTTTCCGCGAGGAACTCCGCGCTTTGGCGGAGCGGCAAGTTGGCCGGAGGCTCGCTGGGCAAAAAGGGGCATCCGCCCCGGCCCAATAGGGTGGCGTCCAGCCAGTGGGCCCCGCCGCTATAAGCGGCCTCCAGGTTGGAGGTCAACTGCTGCTGGTCACCGTGTAAATGTAGGCCCAGCTCAGACCCTGGGAGACGTTTGTGTAAATACTCCAAGTTTGCGGTAATGCGATTTGGCGTGGCCCGCCCGGCGGTGTCGGCCAGGGCAAGGCGCTGCACCCCCATGCTGTGAAAAGGCATTAGCCACTGCAAAAGATGCATGGGTTCCGGTGGCTTGAGCATAGGGCCCCCAAAGGCGCACTGCAAACCCATGCGCACGGTGAGCCCCTGGGTCAGGGCCTCGGCGGCCATGTCCCGGCAGCGGGCCACTCCGTGCTCCACTGTGCAGCCCAGATTGCGCCTACTGTGTATGGCCGACAGGGAAGCGGACAGGGCCACATGGGTGAATCCGCTGTCCATTGCCCGCTTGAGGCCCCGGAAGTTGAATACCAGCGCCCATATTTCCATGCCAGGTATGTGGTTTACATAGTTAAATAAATCTTCAATATGCGACATCTGGGGCATGCGGTCGGAGCGCACCAGGGAGCCCACCTGGAAGCGGCGCACCCCAGCTTGAATCAATGATTCCACCAGGCGCAGCCGCTCTAAAAGAGGTACGGCATGAGGTTGGATCTGGAAGGCCTCGCGCAGGGTTTGATCCTCAAGGCCCATGTTTCTGGGGATGACCTCTTTAGGTTGAATGGCACTTGTGGGCATGTAGCCGGCTCCGCTCTTTTCTGTGTCCCTGGGCCTGCATATCCAGACGCTGGCCCTTGCCTCTACACAATGCAAACAGCGCACCAGAGGGGAGGCGAAATAAGAGCAAAGTTATTTGTCTTGTTTTTACTACTGGTTACGCCAAACGATTGACGGATAAGGAGGAGGTGGAGCGCTTTATCCGCCCTTCCATAAGGTAGGATGGTTGACAAAATGGGATATTTGCCGGGCTCAACCCGGTCCCCAAAAGCCAAACCGCCCCCGGCGCAAACCAGGAGGCGGTGATGTTTAACCTATATTTCGGTTAAGCTAAAGCGTTTACTTTGGCTTAGATCATTATTTCATCCCGGGCCGCATCCCTGCCGATCAGGGCCAACCTTGGCGCGGCCATGGCGATTCCCTCTTCGGTGAAGCGAGTGTCGATGAGTTCGTTGATGGACCATTTGCCGGTTATGGCGTATTTGCGCGGCACCCAGAAACGGGCCTGCATCTCGCGGTAATTGGGAGAGAACTTGGATATGACCACCTTGGGGGCCGGCTTGTCCAGGACCCTTTCATCGTTTTGCAGGATGTCCAACACCACCTTTTTGACCTTATCCAGGTTTTGGTCGTAGGGGATGAAAAAGTCAATGTCCACCCGGCGTTTGGGCTTGGCGCTGAAGTTCATTACCTGGTCGTTCATAACCTTGTGGTTGGGGATGAAAATCACCTTGCCGTCAAAGGTCTTGAGCTGGGTGTACATGATGGACACCGCCTCCACATTGCCTACTTTGCCGCCAATGCCCACGGTGTCGCCCTTCTTTAGGGGCAGCCTGGGTATGTAGGGCTTGGCGATGATATAGGCGGCCACCAGGATCATGAGGATGACCACAATGGAGCGGAACAGCAACATGCCTGGGAAGCCCAGCAAGTTGAGCACCACCAGTGCGGCCATGAAAAGTACCACCACGTGCAGGGCGGTGACCGACATGGCCGCCCGGCGTTCGGGAACCCCGAATTTCACCAGCAGGTTGGCCAACAGCCGCCCCAGGAAAATGGTCAAGAAAAGGACGATCACCAACAAGATGACGGCCTTGACCACTATGGGCCCGAACTTGTTTCCGACATCCGTGATTTGGTTCACGTAAGCGTTCATAGAATCCATGGCCCTCTCCGGAGGTGGTGAGATCGTAACGGCGGGCATATCTCGAGGTTGGCCCGGCCGCACGCAATGCGCCTCTTGAATAAAATGCCAACTTAAGTTGCCGTAGCCACAACCTTGCTAGGACATTACCCCAAGAAGCCACCTAACCAGGCTACACCTTTGACAATGCCCGAGTCCATACCTGGCAAGATGAATATATGTTTAAATGGTCATTGACCTGGCAAAAGCCATATATCGCTGTTGACTAAGTCTAAAGATGATGCTTTATATCCAGCACATCTGTCCCCCGGCTGATACGGACCTTGTGGCTGCCTCCCCAACCGACCAAGGGCGAATCAGCGGTCCGCCTGCTCAAGCAAATCGCCCGTAGGTTGGCGTTTAGTATTGAATTTTGTTGGCTTGGCACACGCTCAAGGTTATTATCAGCCGGCATGAATTACTTGCATTTGTTCAATATTAAGGGGGGGGTTGCCTGGGTTGTAATCCTCGCGTTGCTGTTGCTCGTTGGCCCGGGCCCGGTTCTGGCGGAGGGCGAAGCGCAAAGTTATTTGCCGTTGCTGCCTGGGGGAGGCACGGGCAAGGCCAGGGACATGAGCCTGCCCGAAGCGGTGTTCCTGGTGGTGCGCGGCAACACCAGTATTGAAAACGCCTACTTGGACCGGGTGGTGCAAAAGTACGGCCTGGAGGTGGCGGAGGCCAAGTTTTCCCCGGACATCAGTTTTGGCTCCAACCTGGTGCGCTCGGGCAGTGACAACGATTATGAGTACTCCGGCGAGTCCGACACCACCGACACCAACGACACCCAGCTCCAGGCCCAGGCCAACATAAACCAACTGATACCCACCGGCGCTCAGTTCACTTTCAGCTGGCAGTTTACCAAGACCACTGGAGACACTTCCGGCAGCTACAGCAGCGACGACGACAGCACCGAAAACTCATGGAGCATTCAGATGCAGCAGCCCCTGCTCAGGGGGGGCGGCATAGACGCAAACATGGCCTCGGTGCGCCAAGCCCGTATTAGCGAGCAGCAAAATATCCTGGCGCTCAAGGCGAGCCTCATCGATACCATCACCACAACAATTTATGATTATCGCTCTTTTCTGGAATCGGCCCGGCAAGTGGCCATTGTGCTGCGTTCGCTCAAGCGGGCCTATCAACTGCTGGAGGAGAACAAGGCCCTTATCGAGGCCGGGCGCATGGCCAAGAGCGATTTGGTGCAGTCTCAGTCCAACTTGGCCAACCAACGCATCGCCTATCAGCAGACCCTGAACGACGTGCAACAAAGCCGCCTGGAGTTGCTGCGCACCTTGAACATGAACAAGAACACCAAGATCAACCCGACCGAGGTGTTCAAGCTGCCCGAAACCCTGCCCACCATGAAGCAGTGCCTGGCCCTGGCCTATGCCAACCGGCCGGGTTATCTGCAGGCCAAGTTGGTGGTGGAGTCCAGCAAGCAGGACATGATACTGGCCAAGAACAACATGCTCTGGGACTTGAATCTGTTGGTCAACTACAGCCACAACGATACCCGCTCGGGCTGGAACGGCGATACCGACGACAGCAACTGGGACGCGGGGCTGTACCTAAGCATTCCGGTGTATGGGCCGACCCGCATGGGCCGCCAGTCGCAACTGCTTTCGGCCCGTTCCAATCTTTTCAAGGCCCAAAACAGCTTCAAGCAGGCCAATGAAAACCTGCAGATCGACGTGGACAACGGCTTGAGGGATTTGCAAATCAAGAAAGAGCAGGTGAACCTTTCGCGTGAGGCCCTCAAGCTTTCCAGGCTTCAGCTGGAAAACGAGCAGGAAAAGCTCAAATACGGGCGTTCTTCCAACTTCCAGGTTGTCAGTTATCAGTTGGACTTGGCCAACGCGGAGAACACCCTGCTCACCGCTGAAGTGGATTACCTAAACAGCCTGGTCGCTTTGGACCAAACCCTGGGCACTACCTTGAACACCTGGCGCATAGACTTCAAGACCCAGCGCAAGTCCTCGGAAAAAAAGGTGTGGGGAAAATGAGCCGGCGGGAAACGAGGAGTTGATGAGCCATGGCTGAAGCCAAGCTCGATTATCAAAAGCTGGTGAGCGGATTGCCCCAGGGAGTCTTGGGCCTGGGGGCCCAGGGTGAAGTGGTGCAGATGAACCCCGCCGCCGGGCGGATCTTGGGCATTGACCCACTACAGGCCGCCGGGCGCATTTTCAGCGAGCTGTTTGCCGACCGCCTGGAACAAGGTGAAGAGATATTCAAGACCATCGCCAGCGCCCAATCCAAGGGCACGGCCATCAGCGGCTTGGTCATCCCCCTGGATAAAGGCGGGGACGAGAGCAGCCATATCGCCCTTACGGTAACCCCCCTGGCCGAAGGCGAGACGGCGGTGGTGCTCACCGACGTAACCCGCCAGGAGCAGATGCGCCGGCACCACCAGAAAAAGCATGATCAGGCCACGAACTGGGCCCTGCGCCTGGAGCAGGAGAAAAACAGGCTGGAACAGGCCCTGAAGAAAAACCTGCGTTTTCGCCTTGGCGCCGCCTTGGTGGTCGTTGTTATCTTTGCCGGGCTTGGTTATTACACCTGGAATCGTACCGATCTGGTTTCATTTGTGACCAAAGGGCTCCACGGTGGTGCCGGTAAGGCGGTTTCCGAGTCCGTCTACACCGTGCAGCCCCAACCTCTGAACTCAAGCATCAACCTATCAGGCACCATTAAGCCCTTTGAGACCATCAACCTGCTCAGCCCCTTTGCCGGGCGCGTTTTGAAGCGGCACTTTGAATATGGGCAAAAGGTTAACAAGGGCGATTTGTTGTTGAAACTGGACACCTCGGATCTGGAAGTGAAGCTGAGGGAAGCCGAGGTCGCTGCAATCAAGGCTGATGAGGAGTACAAAAAGCTCAAGGACTGGAAAAACAGCGCCACCGTCCTGCAGGCCGAACGCGCGTTGAACAAGGCAAAAAACGACCTGGAAGTGACCCAGCAAAAGCTGCACGAATCTAAGATGCTCTACAAACGGGGCATCATACCTCTGGATGAGTACCGCTCGTTAAAGGAGCAGGTGCAAAACCAGAAAATCAGTTTGGATACCCTCAAGGATCAGCTTCGCACGGCTATGGAAAAGGGTAAGAGCAAGAACCTTTTGGTGGCCAAGTTGGAAAAGGAAAACGCCGAAGCCAAGCTGGCCAAGATTAACAAGCGCATCAAAAGGGCCGATATGGTAGCCCCGGTGGTAGGGGTGGTGTTCAAACCCACCGAAGACCAGGCGGGTAAAAAAGGCAAGACCGTGGAGGTTGGCTACCAGGTGGAAAAGGGACAGGTTTTGCTGTCCCTGGGCAACATGGAGAGGCTGTCGGTATCCACAACCGTGGGCGAGTTAAACGTGGCCAAGCTGCGCAAAGGGCAAAAGGTAGACATCACCAGCTACGCCTCCCCGGATCTGGATCTGCAAGGCTCCATCGAGGCGGTGAGCTCCCAAGCCATTCAAAGCAGTTCCGACTCGCCACCCTCCTTTGAGGTGAGGGTGATCACCAAAAAACTCACCCCCGGCCAACAGGCCGGGCTCCGGCTGGGCATGAGCGCCAATTTGCAGATCAAGGTCGTGACCAAGCCCAAGGCGCTGTGCGTACCCCTCGGGGCGGTATGCCCGTCTTCCAAGGGTGGCAGCGAGGTCACCTTGGTGGATGATAAAGGGGGCAACAAGGTCGTTGGCGTAAAAACCGGCATGACCACCATGGACAAGGTGGAGATAACCGAAGGCCTCAAGCCCGGCGACAAGGTGGTGCTGCCCGCCAAGCCCAAGGCCAACTAAAATCCGTTATGGCCCTCATCGAGCTCAAAGACGTAGCCAAGACCTACCACATCGGCGACATAGCGGTTGATGTGCTCAAGGGTGTGGATTTGTCAGTGGAAGCCGGAGAGCTCTTGGCCATTATGGGCGAGAGCGGGGGCGGCAAATCCACCTTAATGAACATCGTGGGTTTTTTGGACAGTCCCAGCGGGGGCGGCTATAAGTTTGAAGGCAAAGATGCCGGACACCTGGATGACGACGAGCTGGCCCGTATCCGCAATCAAAAGATCGGCTTTATTTTTCAGCAATTCAACCTGCTGCCCCGCCTGACCGCCCTGGAAAACGTGATGCTGCCCTTGGTGTACCGGGGGATGCCCTACGGCCAGCGTTTGAATACGGCCAAAAAGGTGTTGGAACGGGTGGGCATGGCCGAGCGCATGACCCATCGGCCCCCTGAGCTGTCCGGAGGTCAGCAGCAAAGGGTGGCCATTGCCAGGGCTCTGTCCGGCAATCCCACCCTGATTCTGGCTGACGAGCCCACCGGGGCCTTGGATTCCCATGTTAGCCAGGAAATCATGGATCTGTTTCTGGAGTTAAACCATAACAACAAGATCACTACGGTGATGGTGACCCACGACCCCAATGTGGGCAGGCAGTGCCGCCGTACGGTGCGCATGACCGACGGCCATTTGGTAGAGGTTTGAGCGCATGATTTCCCTTAGCGAAATAGTGCGCGAAGCGCTTAAAAGTCAGGCCGCGGCCAAGCAGCGTACCTTGTTGGCCCTCATAGGCATTGTTATCGGCATCGGCTCGGTAATCTCCCTGGTCACGGTGGGCGAGATGGTGCAGCTCACCTCGGAGCAGCAATTCCGGGCAATGGGCACCAACATCATCACCATCCAGCGCGGCTGGGATGACACCAAGGGCAATGCGAAACGGCCGGACAGCCAAGAACAGCAGGTAACCTGGGATGATACCAAGGGCCTGCTTAAGCAGGTGAAGGGCCTGGATATGGTGGCTCCCTATACCAGCAGTTGGGGGCAGCCTCTGTTCAATGATCAATCCCTGGACGTGCCTGTGTTGGGGGTGACCAGCAATTTCGCGGGAATCAACAAGCTCAAGCTGGCCCAGGGGCGTTTTATCAGCGACCTGGACGGTTACTCCCTATTTGGGGTGTTGGGGGCCAAGGCGGCACAAAAGCTGGCCACATTGGGAGACAATGATCCCCTGGGCAAGACGGTGTATTTCAAAAAACGCGGCTTCAAAATCATCGGTGTGCTCGAGAGGGTGGAAGACGGGGGCATGAGGCCCTTTGAGATCAACCCGGGTATGATGATCCCCATACACACCTCCTTCATGCTGAAAAACAAGCGCCCGATCAATGCAATAATGGCCCGCGTTGCGCCCGGGGTGGACCGCGGTCAGCTTAAAGACTCCATAAATGCCTATTTCAAAAGCGTGCATCCGGATATGGGCGTTCAGGTGCGCAGCGCCGAGCAGCTTATCGCCGAGATGGCCAAACAGAGCCGCTTATTCACCCTACTTTTGGGGGCTATAGGCAGCATCTCGCTTTTGGTGGGGGGCATCGGGGTAATGAACGTGATGCTGGTGGCGGTTTCCGAGCGCCGCAAGGAGATAGGCGTGCGCCGCGCGCTGGGGGCCATGCAGAGGGACATCAAGGTCCAGTTCCTGGTGGAGTCGGTGATCTTGTGTCTGGCCGGCGGCTTGATCGGCATTGCCTTGGGGGTGGGCGCGGCCTATGTTTTGGCCAAGGTGAACGGCTGGATTTTCTTCGTGTCCGGCCTGGGGCTGACCCTGGGCGTGGGCGTCTCCAGCGCCGTTGGGGTGTTTTTCGGCTACTTCCCCGCCCGCCAGGCCAGCCGCCTCAATCCCATACTGGCCCTTAGAGACGAATAGCCCTGGTTGCATGCGACATTTTAATGCTTATGAGTTAAACAGAGCTTGCCATGGTTGGCAAAAAAAAGGATCATTAGTCACTAAAGCCGACTTCGCGCGCTATTCGGGAGGAGTGACGCGAGCGATAAGGCCGCCAGGGGGTTTGATCTCTCCTCCCACTAAGCTCGGCTTTAGTAGCCGCTGGGCAACAGGGGGAGCCTCACCCTGCGCTATAAGATACAAACCGACTGAATTACAAGCGATACCCTAACGGGTTTATACCGGATAGCTATGTTTACAGCCTGCCCGCAAACTTGATCTACTCTTGCTTCGAAAGGACGAAAAATGAAGAAATCGCTGAAGACCCTGCTCGTTTTGGCGCTCGGAGCCTTCCTATTGGCCGGCGCTTCCGCGGCTTTGGCGGGTGGTGGCCTTACCGGCAACTGGTCGGGCAATTGGACCTGCCCCGGTGGTGAGATTAAAAACGGTAAGCTGCATGGCAACCTCACCCAAAACGGCGACAAGGTCAACGGCAACTGGACATTGGTCCACACCGTGGAGGGCGACATTTCCGGTCCCCTCAACGGCACTGCCAAAGGCGGCATGTTCATCGGCGATATGAAGGCCGGTGGAGCCAACATCCACTTTGACGGCACCTACACTGACAACAAGATCAGTGGCAAATACTCTTCGCCCATCGGCAACGGCGGCTTTACCGTAAATAAATAAATCCACATCCGGGGCCCATGGGTTCAGGCCCGTGGGCCCCGGTTAATGGCCCGGCTGCCATCTTTTTGTCCCCCCTTGCTTATCACCCCTAGGTAATTTATGGGGTAAACCCTCCTGGTCCAATCCAAAGAAGTGGTACATTGTTGAGGGTGCCTCTAGCGGGCGCCCTGGTGGTATTGTGCACCACGGAGATTTTGTATGACCACAAGCGACGGCGTTTACGAGACGACCAGCAAGGGCCGCGTCCTGGTGGTGGACGACGAACTGACCACCTTGAAAAACCTGCGCCGCATTTTGGAGAAGGATGGTTACCAGGTCTCCACCTACAGCAACCCGGTGCGGGCCCTGGAGCTGTTAAAGCGCGAAGCCTTTGACGTGTTGCTTAGCGACCTGCGCATGCCCCATTTGGACGGCTTGGAGCTGCTGGACCAGGCCAAGCTCATCGCTCCCGGCCTGGAGGTGATCATCATCACCGGCTATGCCAGCCTGGACGGAGCGGTGGAGGCCACCAAAAAAGGGGCCTATCATTTTCTGGCCAAGCCTTTCACTCCGGAACAGGTGCGCCAGGTGGTGGAAGAAGCCAGGCGCCTCAAGCTCACCAGGGAAGCGGCCCAAAACCTGGAGCTTGCCGAGGGACGGAGCGAGGAAGGCGCCCTGGTCATCGGGCGCAGCCCCCAGATGCGCCGGGTGGCCGAGGTTGTTTCCCAGATCGCGCCCACCGACTGCAACGTTTTGATCATGGGCGAGTCCGGCACCGGCAAAGAGCTGGCCGCCCGGGCCATCCATGCTCAAAGCGCTTGCGCCTCCGGCCCCTTTATGGCCTTCAATTGCGCGGCGCTCAATGCCGAGCTTATGGAGAACGAGCTGTTCGGCCACGAAAAAGGGGCGTTCACCGGTGCCGGCGAGACCAAGGCCGGGCTGCTGGAGGCGGCCCAGGGCGGCACCATCTTCCTGGACGAGATCGGCGAGATGCCCCTGACCATGCAGGTGAAGCTGTTGCGCGCCTTGCAGGAGCGCGAGGTGCTCAGGGTGGGGGGCACCGAGCCGGTGCGCCTGGAGGTGCGGGTGGTGGCGGCCACCGCCCGGGACCTCAAGGCCGAGGTGAACCAGGGGACCTTCCGCCAAGACCTTTACTACCGCCTCAACGTGGTGAGCCTGCTGTTGCCCCGCCTGGCCGAGCGCGGCAACGACATCCAGCTTCTGGCTTACTATTTTTTGGGGATATTCAACCGCCGCATGGACAAACAGGTGAGGGGCATAGCGCCCCGGGCCATGGAGCTGCTCACCAGTTATGCCTTTCCGGGCAACGTGCGCGAGCTGGCCAACATCCTGGAGAGGGCGGTGGCCCTGTGCCGCCAGGAAATGATCACCGAGCGGGACCTGCCCCCTGACTTGGCCGCGGTGGAACTGGCCAGTTTTTCCCGGCCGGACAACCAGGCGCCCACCCTGGAGGAGCTGGAGCGCCAGTACATCGAGCACATCCTGGAGATTACCGGTGGGGTGCGCACCAAGGCGGCGGAGATCCTGGGCATCGACCGGGTCAGCCTGTGGCGCAAAATCAAGAAATATGGTCTGGAATAGGGCGTTACATTAGCGATACGTAGCGTTGCGTATGCGCAACAAATTGATCCCTGCCCTAAAAATGGCCTTCCGCATGAACCTTTCATCACCATCGTATTGCAAATGACAACATTTCGTTCCTCATAGCCCCACGCGCTTCATCATATAATAACTAATAAAATAAGACGCTTACCCGAAACGCTCGTTTTGGTACGGCCTTTGCTGACGCCTTTAGGCCAGGAAAGGCGAGGATCCATGTTCAAACGCGTCTTGGTAGTCATGGAAAATGAGCAGGTCAGCACCCAGGCGATCTACTACGCCCGGGAGCTGGCGCAACGCATGGATGCCGAGGTTTCTTTCCTGATGCTGGTGGAAATGGCCGCCCTGGACCGCACCTGGCTGGGGAGCAGCCGCAGCGCGATCTCCAATTTGGACGACCGGGCGGGGCGGCAAATGGCCGAGTTGAGCGAGCAATTTTTACGCGCGGGCATTGCCACCAGCGCGGCCCTTAGGGTGGGGGACCCCAAACAGGAGTTGTTCAAGTTCCTGGCGGAGCGTCCCCCTTTTCAGGTTTTGATCTGGGGGAGCCACGAGGAACTGCCCGGCGGGGCTGGGCGTGGCCATTGGATGAACACGGCTGCGGCCTCTTTGGAGTGCCCACTGTGGACCGTCAGCAGCCGGCGGCCGGCCGGTTGAGGGCCGCCATGCCCCATGGATCGGTAACAACTTATTAAAAACGGCACAAGGTGACTTTTCATGCCTACACTCACAGCTGACATGATCCTGGTCATGATAATGATCGGGATCGCGGTGTTCCTGTTCATAGTGGAATGGGTGCGCGTGGACGTGGTGGCCATCTTGATGATGGTGACCCTTCCCCTGTTGCATTTGGTAACCCCGGCCGAGGCCTTTTCCGGCCTTTCCAGTAACGCGGTGGTCTCGATCATCGCGGTTATCATCATAGGGGCCGGTCTGGACAAGACCGGCGTGGTCAACCGCTTGGTCGGCCCCATACTCAAAGTGGCGGGCAACAGCCAGTCGCGCATCATCATCTTCATCTCCCTGACCGTGGCCATTATCTCCAGTTTCATGCAAAATATCGGGGCGGCGGCCCTGTTCTTGCCCGCGGTGCAGCGCATCAGCAAGAACCTCAAGATACCCATCGGCAAGCTTCTTATGCCGATTGGCTTCTCGGCCATTTTGGGCGGCACGGTGACCCTGGTGGGCTCCAGCCCCCTGATCCTGCTCAACGACCTCATGATCCCCTTTAAGCTCAAGCCCTTCGGACTTTTCGACGTGACCCCGGTGGGCTTGGCCCTGGTGGGGGCGGGCATCGCCTGCTTTGTTTTCTTCGGACGTTTTATCCTGCCGGGTGGCAAGACCGATGAGCAGGCCGCCGCCGCCGAGGAGCGCGAAGAAGAGAACCACATCATGGAGGAGTTGGGGCTTCCCTGGGAGCTCACCACCCCCGAGGATTTCACCCACTACCGCGAGCCGGTGACCGTGGACGCCCTTCGCCGGCGCTATTTGGTCAACGTGGTCGCCTTGGTGGAACCGCCTGACTTCAAGGTGCTGGGCCCGGCTCCGGACCAGGAGATCCGCTCCGGAGTGGATCTGGTGGTCTATGGCCAGGAAAAAGACGTGCGCCGCATGGCCGAAGAAGAGGGCATGGCCATCAAGCAAGACCTGGAGGTTTTCAAGGGCGAGTTGGCTGAGCACGCCAGCGGAACGGTGGAGGCGGTGGTGGCGCCGCGCTCCAACTTGGCGGGCAAAACCTTGAATCAAGTTGACTTGGCCGAGCGCTTTCAAGTGGCTCCCTTGGCGGTGTATCGTCAAGGTATGGTCTACCGGGCCGAGCTGGGCGAGCTTCCCCTGAGGGTGGGCGACGCGGTGCTCCTGCATGGCACCTGGAAACGCCTGGAGTTGTTGCACGCCGAAGGCAGCCTGTTGTTTACCACTCCCTTGGACGCTGACC
Source organism: Deltaproteobacteria bacterium (assembly GCA_020444205.1). Taxonomy (GTDB): domain Bacteria; phylum Desulfobacterota; class Desulfarculia; order Desulfarculales; family Desulfarculaceae; genus Desulfoferula. The sequence continues at coordinate 14,641 of JAHLLJ010000031.1, forward strand.
AGCTGAGGCCGGAAAAGGCCATGTTCGCGGGCATCTGGCTGGGCGTGGCCCTGATTATGGTCATCGTGTTCAAGATCCAGCTTTCGGTGTGCCTGATGACCGGCGCCCTGGGCATGATCATCACCCGGGTGCTGTCCATCGACGAGGCCTACCAGGCAGTGGATTGGCGAACCGTGTTCCTATTGGGCGGGCTCATTCCCCTGGGTATCGCCACCGAGAAGACCGGCGCCGCCGCATGGATTGCCCACACGGTGCTAAATGCCATCGGCACCGTGGAACCTATCGTGCTCTTGGCGGTGATTGGGCTGCTGGCCACGGTGTTCACCCTGGTCATCTCCAACGTGGGAGCCACGGTGCTCTTGGTGCCTCTGGTGGTGAACATGGCCATAGCCGCCCACACCGACCCGCGCATGGCCGCCTTGGTGGTGGGCCTGGCCACCAGTAACTCTTTCATCCTGCCCACCCACCAGGTCAACGCCCTTTACATGGGTCCGGGCCGCTATAGAAGCGTGGATTTCATGAAAGCAGGCACCGTGGTGAGCGTCATCTTCCTGATAGTGATGATAGCCATGCTCTACCTGTTCTACTAAAAGGAGGTTTCTATCATGGCCATCATAACCATATCGCGAGGCTCCTACAGCAAAGGGCGAGAAGTGGCCGAAAAGGTGGCCCAACGCATGGGTTATCAGGTCATCAGCCGTGATGTACTCCTGGAGGCGTCCGAGCAGTTCCACACCCCCGAGGTAAAACTGGTGCGGGCCATTCACGACGCGCCCTCGGTCCTGGAACGCTTCACCCACGGTAAATATTGTTACCTGGCCTTTATCAAGGCCGCCCTCACCGAAAAGGCGGTGCAAGACAACCTGGTGTACCACGGTCTGGCCGGGCACTTGCTGTTAAAGGGAGTGCCTCATGTGCTCAAGGTACGCATCATCGCCGACCTGGAGGCTCGGGTGGCCGCGGAGATGAAGCGCGAGAACCTCAGCCAAAGCCAGGCCCGCTCCCTGCTGCTCAAAGACGACGCCGAGCGGCGCAAGTGGACCCAGAGCCTCTACGGCGTGGACCCCTGGGATGCCTCGCTCTACGACCTGGTAATACACATCAACCAACTCACCGTGGATGATGCGGTGGAGTTCATCGTGCAGGCCGCGGGGCGCGAATGCTTCAAGACCACCCCCGAGGCTCAACAGAGGATGCAGGACATGGCCCTGGCTTGCAAGGTAAAGGCGGCCATGGCCGAGGATGACTGCGTGGACCTGGCGGTGACCAGCGAGTTCGGCAACGTACTGGTCTACACCAAGCAGGACGACCGCAAGGCTCACCGGATGGAAGAAAAGCTCAAGCTTTTGGCCAAGAAGGTGCCGGAGATAAATCATCTGGAGGTGCACACCGGCCAGGCCTTCCCGCCGGAGTCTTGTTGATAAGCGGCCCTCTGGGCCGCCGGAGAGGTATATATTATGCCGTTGATTATCATATCAGCCGAGGATTATAAGCAGGGCGACGACATCGGCCAAAAGGTCGCCGGCGTTTTGGGCTATCGCTACCTGGGGCGCGACCTGCTGCATTCCGTGGCCGCGGAGCATCAGGTGAGCGAGGAGGAGCTTGTCCAGGCTCTGGATGATCCTCCCGGGCTCTTGAGCCGGCGTTCCCGCCGTCAGCGAATGTTGAGCTACATAGAGGCGGCCTGCCTCAAGCTGCTGTTGGACGACAACGTGGTTTGCTTCGGCCTGGCGGCCCATATGTACGTGCGCGCGGTTTCCCACGCCCTGAAGGTGCGCGTTATCAACGAGCCGGAGCAGCGGGCCCAGGACCTGGCCAAGACGGAGGGCCTTTCCCTGGAAAAGGCGCGCAAGCAGATCCTGCGCCAAACCAAGGACGAGCGCCGTTGGTCCGAGGATGCCTATAACCTGGACCAGACCGATGCCTCGCTTTATGACCTGGTCATAAGCTTGGGCACCCTGGAGCTGGAAAAGGCGGTGGAGATCATCTGCGACACGGTGGGCTACCGCAAGTTCCAGCCCATGACCTACTCGCGCAAGCTGATGCAAGACAAGGCCCTGGCCGCTGACGTGCGTTTGGAGTTGATGGAGAACTTCCCGGATACCCGGGTGGAGGCCAATGACGGCACGGTGGTGGTGTTTATCCAAAGTTTGAAAAAGGACCAGCGCAAGAAGCAGGAGATGGTGCGCCAGATCGCGGGCGGCTTGCCGGGAGTGCGTCACGTGGAGGTGCACATAATCCGGGATCTTGTCGGCCAGGCGGCCCAGAGCTCTCGCTGAACCCACACAGGTCCTTGACCGGCGAGCCTTTTGTCGGGCAACGTCATAGGAGGTGGATTTATGTCAGATAATTTGCAGGTGCTTTTGCTGGACGACGAGCCCATCGTGGGGCGGCGTCTCAAGCCCGCCCTGGCCAAGATAGGTTGCGATGTCGACGTCTTCGAAGACCCTGAGCAGGCCTTGGCCAAGATGGCGCAAAAAGAGTACGACGTGGTGGTAACCGATATACGCATGGATCAGATTGACGGCATGCAGGTGCTGGAGTTCGTGCGCGATCGCTGGCCCCGCAGCAAGGTAATCATGATTACCGGCTACGCCATGATGTCCCTGGCCCGCGAGGCGATGGAAAAGGGCGCCTTCGACTTTATAGCCAAGCCCTTCAAGCCCGACGACCTGCGCCGGGTCATCGCCAAGGCGGCTCACGCCTTGGGTTCGGATATTGATTTCGACGCCGTGGAGATGGAAAAGGCCAATGGTTGATGGCTCCAACCAGGGCAATGGTCCGCCCACGAGCGAGCAGGCGGCGGAAGAGGCCGAAATACAAGGGCGCCTGGGGCTGGCCCGTGACGCGGAGGAGGCCCGCAAGGCCCTGCTCAGCCGTCCCCGCTTCAGCCTGCGTTTGCAGATATTTTTGGGCAACGCCCTGGCCTTTTTTATCGCCATCGCCATCGCCATCGCCCTGGTGGCCAGCTTCCACCGCATGGAAGGCAAGATTCGCTTTCTGGAGATCGTCAACGACTACGTGGTGGAGGTGGAGCAGGCGCGCCGCTTTGAGAAGAACTTCTTCCTTTACGGCACCAACTTGAGCGACGCCCAGGACAACGTGTTCAAGGCCGAAAGCATCCTCAGCCGCAACGCCGAGGAGTTGGCCGCGATTATGGGCTTGGGCTGGCGCGAGCAGATGCTGCCCAACCTGCGCCGTTATGAGGATTTGCTGGAAAGGCTGGGCCAGCAGCAGCAGAGCGGCCAGGAGCTCAGCAAACCGCAGCGCGCCAAACTGGCGGGACAGGTGCGCACCCAGGGCCAGCAGATGGTTTCGGCGGCCTTATCCCTGCTCAGCAAGGAGAAGGCAGCCCTGACCGAGGTGGTCACCCGATCGCGCCAACTGCTGTTCTACTCAGTGGGCTTGTTGCTGTTGTGCATGGCCCTGAACGCCTACCTGCTGGGCAGCCGCATGCTCAGCTCCATCAATCGTTTTGGCCATTACACCCACCGTATCGCCTCGGGGGACTTCACCCCGCTTACGCCCACCAAGCGCTACCGCGACGAGTTCACCGAGCTGGCCCTGGCCATCAACAGCATGATCCAGGAGCTGGAAAACCGCGAGGCGGTGCTGGTGCAGTCCCACAAGATGCGCGCGGTGGGCACCCTCACCGCCGGGGTGGCTCACGAGCTGAACAACCCCATGAACAACATCACTCTCACCGCTCATATGCTCGAGGAGGACTACAAGGACTTGGACGACCAGGAGCGGCTGGAGATGATCGAGGATGTGGTGGCCGAGGCTGGGCGGGCCAAGAAGATCATCAGCAACCTGCTGGACTTCGCCCGCGAGAGCGGCAGCCAGCTGGAGCCGCTGGACCTGCCGGAGCTGTTGCGGGAAACCATCACTCTGGCCAGCAACCAGATCAAGCTGTCGGGTATCAAGATTGACTTCCAGAGCTCGGGCAACCTGCCTCGAGTGCATGGTGACAGCCAACAGCTTCGCCAGGTGTTTTTAAACCTGATCCTCAACGCCATCGACGCTTCTTCCAAGGGGGGCAAGATTCAAGTGTTGGTGCTGCCGGCCGACGAGCCCAACTATCTGGCCGTAAAGGTCATAGATGAGGGCACTGGGATTCCGGCCCATATCCTGCCCTCTATTTTCGACCCCTTCTTTACCACCAAGGGCAAAGGCAAGGGCACCGGCCTGGGGCTGAGCGTATCCCAGGGCATCGTGGCCAAACACGGCGGCCGCATCATGGTCAGCAGCCATGAGAGCCAAGGCACCACCTTTACCGTGGTGCTGCCCGTGACCACCATCCCCGCCGAGCTGGGCGCCAAGAAATAAGCTCACCGCAGGTAACATGATATTGCCCGGAGGGTGCCTGACCGCGGATAGGCAAAGCCGCGCCAAGCTTCCCCTGCATAATAGTTGCGCTTCCCACCTGAGATGCCTATTTTTGTAAATAGACACGAGTGATTAACACAAGTGCCGTTGATCGTGCCTTGAGGCGTAGGGATTCTAGGCTGTTAACGCCTTTGACCCGTGGAACAACCCCAAAACAGGATGATCGCAACGATGACAGATTATGATGATGCCAAATATGAGTGTCCCTGCGGCTATGTTTATGACCCGGCAGAGGGTGATTACGAACATGGGGTGATGCCCGGCACCGCCTTCGGCGATCTGCCTGCCGATTGGGTCTGCCCCCTGTGTGGCTCGGAAAAGGAATACTTCGAGCGCGTGGACTAGTGCGCAATCCGTCTATTGTGCCTGCCGCGGAGTGGCCAAGATATGTCTCTTGGCGCGCCTCTGGCAACAGTAAATCGTTATTTGAAATTAGGCTGAGGCAGGCTCGGTGGCGTGGTCCGGAAAGGAAAGGCCGCGCGCGAAAAGTCTGTTGAACAGGGGCTCGCTGGCCAGTTCCACGTAGCGGGCCATGGCTGGGATCTTGGCGGATCTGAGCCGGGCCTCGCGGCTATTAAGCACCTGCTGGGCACCCTTGCCCGCCGCGTTGCCCACCTGAGCGTACCTGGCCCCGGCCACGTCGGGAATCAGGCCGATGTACTTGGCGGTTTCCACGTCTATGTGGCTGCCAAAGGAGCCGGCCAGCACCACCTCGGAAATGTCAAGGGGCTCCAGCCCGGCTAGAGAGAGCAGGGTGGCCGCCGCCGCACTGATGGCCGCCTTGGCCAGCTGCACCTGGCTGACGTCCGCCTGGGTCACTACGATATCCTGGCCCGTGGCCGAGCGCTCGGCAGGCACCAGTACATAGCGGATGGAGCGATTGTCCGTGCGCACCTGGGGCAGGGAGCGGTCCAGATGGCCCCTGCGGTTGATCACCCCGGCCCTTAGCATCTCGGCGACCGCGTCAATGATGCCTGATCCGCATATCCCGGCTGGCTTGCCGCCGTCTATGGTGACGCACACGGCCTGGCCCTGGTCTATGTCCACCTGGGATATGGCCCCGGCCATGGCCCGCATGCCCGAGCTGAGGTGGGCTCCTTCAAAGGTAGGCCCCGAAGGGGCGGAGGCGATGAACAGGGGATGCTCGTTGTCCGGGGCGGTGACCACCACCTCGGTGTTGGTGCCTATGTCCAGGCCCAGGCGGCAGGAGCCGGGCCGGTCCAGGTCCGAGCCCATGATCATGGCCACGTTGTCCGAGCCCACAAATCCGCCCACCAAGGGCGGCAGGTGCACGTAGGCTCCCGGAGCCAAGGACAGGCCGAGTTCCCGGGCCTTTACGTCGATGGCCTGGTCCAAAGAAGCCACGAAAGGAGGCGCGCCCAACTGCTCCAGGGGCAGGCCCAAAAGCAAATGAGTCATAGCGGTGTTGCCCACCAGGCTCATCTCGGCGATGCGCTCGGGACCGGCTCCCACACTTGCGGCCAGGTCGGATGCCAGGCCGTCCAGAGCGCGGCGCACAAGCTCGGTGAGGCGGCGTCCATCCTCGGGCTGGCTGATGGCCCTTTGCAGGCGGGTGACCACATCCGCCCCAAAAGAAACCTGGGGATTGAGCCGCCCCCGCGCGGCCACGATCTTGCCGCTGTCTAAATCAATGAGATACGCGGCCAGCTTGGTGGAACCCAGGTCCACCGCCAGGCCCAAAGGGGCCTCATGCGTCCCGGCCACGCCCACCAATTCCGTGCCGCGCAGGTAGGCGTTAAGGTCCCAATCCTGCTCACGGGCCACGCGGGTTATCCTGCCGGCGGTGGCCAGATCGGCCTCCACTCCCCCCGTGCCCAGCCGGGTGGACAGGGCCTCCAGGGTTCGCCGGAGGTCTCCGCGGGGGTCCTCCAGGGTGGGTTTGGGTATGTCAACGCCTACGGCGGTTACCACGGGCGTGCCCGTTTGGGTATCACCCACGTCGCTCTCGTCGATGCGCCAGCTGCTTTCCGCGCTTTCGCTGGTTTCGGGCACCAGGACTTCCAGATTGCCCAGAGCCTTGGTCTGACAGGCCAGACGCCAGCCTTGCTCAAGCTGCTCCTGGCCCAGCAGGCGCTTTTCCGCCTCGCTGGGTTGGGAGGTGTTGCCGCTCACCGAGACCAAGCAGCGGCCGCAAGTGCCTTTACCTCCGCAGTCCAAGGGCAAAAGAATGCCTGCCTGTTGCATGGCTATGGTAATCAGGGTGCCCTGGGGCACCGAGGCGCTGAGCCCTGAAGGCTGAAAGCTTATGATTGCTTTGGCATCGTCGCGCAAGGTCATCCTCCGGCTATATTCATATCCCCGCTTGTAACCCGCGGCAAGAGAAGGAAATGGCCCGCCAAACTGAAGAGGATGGGGGAGAAAGTTTGGCGGGCCATTTCGGGCGGCTCTGGGAGGAGAGCCGTTTAAATACAGCCCTAGAAAGAACCGATGAGGGACAGGCAGACGTTTTGGCCCTCGGTGGTGTTCTCAGTGCCGTACTCAAAGTTGTAGCGCAAGCTCACCTGGATGGGGAAAGGCTTGAAAAACATCAAGCGAACCTCCGGTCCTACCGCGTTGCCCATGTATTGGTCATCGGTGGCTCCGTCGCCGGAGTCGTCGGTAAGCTGCTTATAGGTGTAACCCACGATGCCCGCGTAAAACACCATGCCGCCGTTGTTTAAGGGAAAGGCCTTGGCCAACCCGTACTCGGCCACCATTTCCGCGCCAGGGGTGATGTTGGTGTCGCGGTCTTCGGTGTTTAGTAACCAACGGGTCAGCAGGGTGATGCTCCAAGTGCGGGCCTCATCAAAAAAGTAGGTGCCGCCTATGGTCTCTATGACGGACCAGTAGCCCTTACCGGGCGAAGAGAATTCGCCGCTCTCGCCGGTGGGGGCGTAGGCGCCCAGGGCGAATGAGAAGTCCCACTGCTTGCCGTGCCAACCCAGGATCAGGGGGTCAACACAAATGTCACCCAGGCCGAAGGTGTCCTCGTTCACTCCGGCGGAGGTCAATTCAAAATTGGTGTAAACAAAAGGGAGAAAAAGGTCGAAACCATAATCAGCGCCAAGAATCTTGATGTCGGTCATGTAGGCGAACTGGTTGACGTTGGCGAAAACGGTAAGATCCAACCCCACGTCCAGGTCATTGCCGCTGGAGTCGGTCATGGTGTCCGCGTTGTAAAGAGTGTTGTACATGGTGTAGTGAAAACCCGGAGGAGGCATGCTTCCGGCATTGATGCCCAGAGAACCTGGAACGTAATGGCCGAAGGCCATGGCCGCTCCGGCTCCGAAAATAACGATGCCCGCTGTCATCAACGAAGCAAAGAGCCCTTTGACGTGTTTCAACATAGAATCACCCGTCTCCCTCACCTGATGTTGAAGATGAATGTTGTGTTTATGAGGTGCTTGTTTACGCCGTGATACGGGTGCCAAGGCGGTAGGGACCTTGCCTTTTCCCTTCCGGGATCAGCCCGAGGGCGCCAATTAAATGGCCTGGGGGTGCGCGGCGCCCTGATGAGGTTCCGAGGTGTCGCTGGCGCAATGGGCGCGCGCCCCGCCCAGGCTTAATTGTGGTTTCGTCCTAGTACTTGCCGTATTCCATGCCTGCCTCTACAAAGGCCCTCATGGTGTCGGGCTTGGCTTCGTCCATGGCGCAGCCGATGCTGAGGATGTAACCCTTGTCGCCAGCCGCGGCATCCATGAGCTTCTTGGTCTCGTCCTTGACCTGCTCGGGGGTGCCGGTGAGGATCAGGGAGATGGGGAAGCCGCCGGCGATGCACACCTTGCCGCCCAGGACCTCCCGGGCCTTGGCCATGTCGGTGCGGTCGAACAGGTACATGCAACGGATGTCGCTGGTGTCGGCCAGGTACTCCAGACGCTGGTTGTAGCCGCCTTCCACAAAGCAGCAAGGCACGCACCCGGCCTCGGCCAGGCCGTACATCACCCTCTTCAGGTAAGGCCAGTAGAACTTCTCAAACTGCTCATCGGACATGAAGCCGTCGGCGCCCTTGTGCAGGGGGATGAACACCAGCGGGTTGCCATTGGCCTTCGCGCCATCCACGCCGGTCTTGATCATGGCCGGCACCAGACGCTCCACGGCCTCCAGGACCTTTTCGGGGCGGCGGTACATGTCCATCATCAAGGGGGTGGTGCCCCGGAACGAGTCGCTCAGGGTGTCGAAGGGAACCTTGGTGGCCGAGCCGGCCCCAAAGGGGAAGCCCGCGGCCATGATCTTGGCCAAGTAGCCGCCCAATACGTTGATCCAGTCGAAGTACTGCTTGCTCGCCTTGAGCAGGGTCTGCAGGGCCTGTTGCACCGGGGGGGTGCCCAGGGAGATGAGCCACGAGGCGGCGATGGGCAGCTCCATGGTGCCGTAGACCGGCTCCATCTGGGCCAGGGGAGCCAGGGCGCCCATGGTCTTGGGTATCCAGGAACGCAGCCAGAAGTCCGTCGGGTCGTTGATCAGATGATCGTACTCATCGGCGGACATGTATTCTTTTTCGTTGAACTGGTAGGAAAGGTTCTCGGCCACGCCATGGCCCGGCCACTTGTACAAGTGGTAGTCCAGGGTCTCCAGGGCCGGGCCGTAGCCCAACATGGTGGCTGCGCCGGCCGTGTCGGGCTGGTAGGTGGTGCAAAAGTCAAGGTAGGCTTGGCCCGCCTTGTCCGGGTCGTACATGGCGTCTTGACCGGAAAGACCCGCCAGCATGGTGGGGGCAAAGGTGGTCAAGGGCATGATGGGCACGCGCTTGATGTCCTGATCGATCTTCAGGGCAGCGGCCACCAGCCCGGCGCGCTGTTGATAAGCGGCCTTGTTTTCATCGCTGGCGAACTCCACGCCTTCGGCGGATATCCACTTATCCATAAAGGCGTCTTGGCGTTCGGCCAGAGAGAGCTTGTCAAATCCCTCAAACATGATTCCCTCCGTGAGTAGCGTTTTCTAGGGTAGGCAGGCTAGCTCAACCAACCCTTGACGTAGTTCACGCCAACCACGGCGTCGGTCACGAAGGCGTCGGCGCCCACGTACTTGCAGACCTGCTCGTCCATCTGACCGCCACCGATGAGGACCTTTATCTTGTCGCGCATCCCCTGTTCTTGTAGCTTGTCCACCACCGCCTTCATGGGGTCGAAGGCCAGGGTCAAAAGGCCGCTGAGGCCGATGACGTCGGCGCCGAAGGCCTTGGCTTCGTCGATGATCTTGTCGGCGGGCACGTCCACGCCGATGTCCTTGACCTCCATGCCGTTGAGGTCGAGCATCATGGAGGCGATGTTCTTGCCGATGTCGTGGATGTCGCCTTCCACGGTGGCCATGAGCACCTTGCCCAGCTTGGCCTGGCCGCCACCACCCGCGGAGCTGTCATCGGTCAAGTGGGGCTTGATGATTTCGGAGGCGGCCTTCATCATCTCGCCGGACATGATCAGCTCGGGAATGAAGTAAAGCTGCTTTTCAAAGCGCTTGCCGATTTCCGCCAGGGCATCCTGGTAGCAGTTGAAGATGTCCAGAGCCGGCACGCCTTCGTCCAGGTACTTCTGGGTCAGCTCCAGGGCGGTGTCTTCTTGCATTTCCACCACCGCGGTGAATAGTTCCTTCAGGTCAGCCATTACAACCCTCCAAATTAATTAGTCGTTTTTAGGTCCGATGCGGCCGGCGCGATACGCCCGGCTGAAGTTCTGGCAGAACTTGTCCTTGCCCATGAGCATTTCGGCGGCCAACAACACGCTCATCAGGTTGCGGTCGTTGGGATCGATGATGGCGCTGTCCAGGCCCACCTGGATGCACATGCTCATGAAGGTTTGGTTGATCAAGGACCGCAAGGGCATGCCGAACGATATGTTGCTCAATCCGCAAGTTATGTGCGCCTTGGGATATGCCTCGCGAGTCTGCTTGATGCTGTCATAAGTGACCAGGGCGTTCTTGTCGCCCGTGCTTATGGCCGTGACCAGCGGGTCCACGAAAAGCTGGTCTTCTTCCAAACCACCGTCCTTGGCCAGGCCGACCAGCCGGTGCACTATTTCCATGCGCTCGGCCGCGGTGTCGGCAATGCCCACCTGATCGTCCAGAGCCAGGAGGATCAAGCCGGTTTTATATTCCAAGGCCAGGGGCAAGACGTTTTCAATGCGGGGCTTCTCGCCGCTGACCGAGTTGATGATGGGGGTCTTGTTGACCAGCTCCAACCCGGCCTTGAGAGCTGCTGGGTTGGCGCTGTCCAGACAAAGGGGCGTGTCGCTTACTTCCTGAATGGTGCTCACCAGCCAAGCGATGTCCTCGGGCTCGCGCTCGGGGGAGGTGCCCGCGTTCACGTCCAGGTAGTGGCTGCCCGCCTCCACTTGGCTCAGAGCCAGGTCTTTGATGAACTGAGCGTCGCGCTCTCGGATGGCGGCGCCCACTTTTTTACGGGTGCCGTTGATTTTTTCGCCGATGATTATCATTTAGTCCCTCGCTATCGCTTAAAACATGGGTATGGGGGTCCCGGGCGGAGCCACGATGAACTCCGGCTCTTCCCAAGGCCCATGCAGCAACTTGTCCAGCAGACCCAATTCCTTGGTTAAACGGCTGAACTGCATGTCGTGCTCATGGGCCAACTCGCGGCACCTCGCTTCAGCCGTCTCTTGGGGCTGTCCGCTGCAAAGCAGCACCAAATGGTCGTAGTGCTTCAGGGCCACCTTGAGCAGTTGCTTGCGCCGTTTTTCCGGGATGTGTTCCAGGCCTTTTCCCATTTGCTCAAAGATGTTCAGCTCGTTGTCGAGCCAACACGGGTCCAGGAAGTAGGTGCCGGGGCGCTCGGACAGGACCGCGCGGTGCCGTTGCCGGGAGCCCAGCAACATTCCCACGCAGTCATCCACCCGGGGGAGGATCAGAGTGCTTTTTTGTGATTGCACGCCTTCCAAGGCGCGGCCGCAAAGGCCATAGCCCAAGAGAATGGTTTCATCCTCTTGCTCCAGCTCGGCCACGGCATCCAACAGGGCCTGGCGCAACCGCTCCGGTTGCAGGTGCAGGGCGGCGTCCAACTCGGTGATGGGCTCATCGCTGTTCAGCAACTCGGCCACCATGGGGGCCAAGGCCCGGCAGGTGATTATTTTGTTGGGGAAGGGCATAGCAATTTCCTCCCAAACGCCTCTTACGCTCTTATATTATTCTAGTCTTATAGAGGAATCTACTAAAAAATGTAAAAAATGATGTGTCATTCATGGCCGGCAAGACCCTCCTGTGATAAGGTGTTGGAAAATATGATCTTTAAAGGCGGCAGCGTTTCGTATATATTTACTAGGCAATGGCGCTTTCCCATGGGGAAGTGCATTATGCGCCAACCCCGGGGTCAAAAATGCGTGCTATCATAAATTTTCAGCCGGGGGCGGAGCGGAGTATCCAATTTGAAAACCGGCCTTAAAAAAGAAGGGCAAGGCGCACATAGAGCGCCCTTGGTGGTCACCAAGACCATTGACAAAACCTCGCGGATGCCCGCCTATGCCCAAATGGCCGATATCTTGCGGGCCAGCATCTCCCAGGGCCAGCACCCTCCCGGCAGCCGCCTGCCCGCCGAGTCGGCCCTGGCCAAGGCCTACGGGGTGAGCGCCATGACCGCCCGCCAGGCGGTGAGCGTGCTGGAAGAGGAAGGCCTGGTGCGCCGGGTGCAAGGCAGCGGCACCTATGTGCGCAAGGTTGGCGTGGCGGCGAGCAACTTTGGGCTGGAATCACTGGGCAGCGTGTTCGCGGACCAGGACAACCTGCAGGTGCGCATCGTCAAGGCCTCGGTGAAAAAGACTCCAGGAGTCGAGAAGGAAGTCCTGGGTCTGCAGCCCAACCAGCCGGTCATCGTGGTTGAGCGGATTATCTTGCACCAGGGCGAGCCCTTCACCCTGCACATCTCCTACACCAACTTCGATCCCACCTCGCCCACCGTGGAGTCCATGTTGGACACGGTCGTCTTGACTGGGCTCATCTTCCAGGAAGGCTATTCCAACTTCAAACGGGGCGCATTGCGCCTGATGCCCGCCCTGCTGGACGCCCGGGAGGCCAAGCTGTTGGGAATGCCGGAGGGCGAGCCGGTTTTCAAACTGGAGCATCTATTTTATGACTTTGACAACCGCCCTACGGCCTTCGGCTGGTTCCTGGTAAGTCACGAAAAGATGCCTCTACTAAGCAAGGTTGGAGTCTGGGATGAGTGATCAGCCGGAGCGTCGGGATTTTGATCCGCGGTTTGAACGCCTGCTGAGTATGATCGCCGAGTTGCAGGAGGAGGCCAGCCTTGCCGAGCTGAAAAAAATGCTGGAAGAGGGGGTAGACCCCAAGGCGCTGCTGGATTGCTTCATGGAAGGTATGCGCCGCATCGGTGTTGAGTTCGAGAAAGGCAACTACTTTATAGCCGCCCTGATAATGGCGGGCGAGATCATGCGCTCGGCCGTGGAGCTTCTAAGCCCCCACTTGGCTGTCCAGGATATGGGCCAGGATGAGGGCACTATAATTCTCGGAACCATACAGGGAGATATCCACGACCTGGGTAAAAATCTTTTCGCCCTGTTGCTCAGATGCAACGGCTTTGAAATAGTCGATTTGGGGGTGGACGTATCCGCCGAGGAGTTTTTGCGCAAAGCCGAGGAAATAAAACCAGACGTCATCGGCATAAGCTGTGTGTTGACCACCAGCGTGCAAAACCTCAAGGAGGCGGTGAGCCTGTTAAAGGAAAAGTTGCCGGATTCCCAACCGGCCATTGTTATCGGGGGCACCTGCCTGGACGAGCGCATGGCCAATTACGTGGGCTCGGCCTTGTGGGCCAGGGACGCGGCCGCCGGACTGAAAATCTGCCAGAAAATCATCAAGGAACACGCCTAGGGCAAAAAGATGCTTACCTTTCAGGGCTAAACTTGCCGCCCGCCGAATATGCTAAATTAAATACCCTGTAATCACTGGTTCGGGATAAGCAGCCTAACCCAAACCGGACGATATTGCCATGCCCTTCAAAGCAGATTATGCCCCGCCTCTTTCGGCCCGGGCTTATGCTCATTGCTTTTTGACCTTCCGAAAGTATTCCACCGAATGGCTGAGCATGCTCCAGTGGTGCCGCGAGTGCATCGGCGGCTTGTTGCCAAGCGGGCCGCGTCTGAGCGCGCTCAGCGTGGGAGCGGGCAACGGCGATTTTGACTGGCGCCTGCTGCCCATCCTCAAATCCCAGGCGACCAGACTGGAGTATGTGTTTGTCGAGCCCAGCCAGGCCATGTGCGATTACCTGCATAGGCGCATTGATAGCGAGCCGTTGGATGGGGTTGCCTTTGACCTGGAGACTTCACGCTTTGAGACCTGCAAGCTGGGGCAGGCGTTTGATTTGGTGCTGCTGACCCACTGCCTTTATTACATCCCAGACCGGGAAGCGGCCCTACGCAACGCCGCGAGGCTGGCCGGTGACAAGGGTCGGGTGCTGGTCTTCCACCAGACGCCCCTGGGCATCGACCAGGTACAAAAAAGATACATACAGAAGGTCAAGGGTACCGAGGAGGAGATGTACACCAGCCAGGAAATCCAACAGTTGCTGGACCAAGTAAATATCCCCTACCGTTTGGAACAGATCGACAGCCATATAGATGTGTCCGAGTGCCTTCGGCCGGATTCTCGGGAAGGCGAGGCGCTGCTGAGCTTTTTCTTAGAATGCGACATACGGCACATTGATCAAGGGCTAAAACAGGAGATAGTGGACTATATCCAAGACCTTTCTTTCAGCGACAGCGGCAAGAGGGTGTTGAATCATCCCGTGGCCGTATTCGTGCTTTAGTCTGAAAATTCAAAATGGCCGGGGTTGTGGAAAGGATGTTGCAGCCTAAGTATCCAGGAGATCCCGCACCCGCTGGGCCACGTCCATCACCTTGAGCGGCAGCTTGTTGCGCCGGGCAGGGTGAAGTCCACCTGGGCCGCCTCCAGCACCTCGGCTGGGCGTAATTGGCTGACCGGCTCCCCTGCCAGGCGACCCGGCATGGGCGGTACAGGTGCATGGCGTTGGAAACCGCATACTGGAAAATATTTTACGATTGACCTGACCTGAGCACCATCTGGATGGCGTTGGAGGCGCAGGTCGAGACACACAAGCCGCATCCAAAACACTTGTCCTGCTGGAACACCACCGCTCCGGGTTCCCCGCTCTGAGCGCCGAAAACGCACCGTTCAATGCACTCACCGCACTGCGCGCAGGCGTCGGTGTCCACCACGGCGACGTAATCGGCATGAGCCACCAGGTCGGGCCGCCCGAGTTTTTTCATGAACCCAATATCATGACAACAGCATTGGCAGCAGCTGCACAGCGCATAAACATGCTGTTCCGGGTTATAGATGGTCAGATGGACCAGCCCGTGCTCATTGGCCAGCTTCAGGACCTCTGCCGCCGCTTGCAGGCCAACGCGGCGGGCCTCTCCCTGCTCGACTTTTTTGTCCGCGACGTCATTGATATAAAAACAGACCTCCAGCGGATTGTCGCACCGCTGGTGCTTGCTCCTGCACAAACACTTTGCCAGGGAGAAGCTTCGCGAATTCCGCAGGAGCTCAAGCACCTGCTGGGTCGGCAACACCCATTGCATAAATTTCAGCGACTGCCGGACCGGGATAACCTTGGATGAGCACGGAATCTTTCCTTCGGTCACCCATGCGTCATACTTATGCAGCCGTTGCTCAAGCTCTTCATCCGCTTGTTCAATTTTCATATCGCTTCCCCCCGAGGTGAAATGGGATTGAATCTGCTCAGGAGTGAGTGCTTCCGCTCAGCCGCTGGAAGGACGGCTAAGCGACCGCATAAACTAGGCTAAATATCCAGGGAGGCCCGCACCAGTTGGGCCACGTCCATCACCTTGAGCGGCAGCTTGTTGCGCCGCGCGT
>JAHLLJ010000032.1 GCA_020444205.1 Deltaproteobacteria bacterium
CAGAAAAGCTAGCCGGCTTCGCCAGCCACCGGCATACGGCGTTGCTGGCTGCGCCGGGGTTCGTTATAGGCCCTGCCTCTTGGCTGGGCGCGCCTCATCCCTCATCATGAAAACATTACTAATTTGATAGGAGGAGATACGTGAGCCAAAAAGTGGCGGTGGATCAAGACGCCTGTATCGGCTGCGGCAACTGCGAGGAGGTGTGCCCCGAGGTGTTCCAGCTTAGCGAGGAAGATAAGTCCCAGGTCATCAAGCCCGAGGGCGGGCCGGATTGCGTGGAGGACGCCATAGACCAGTGCCCGGTGGAGGCCATCTCCTGGCAGGAAGGTTAGGCCGGCTTTGCCGGTGTTTCAGGCTAATTGTCCCTCTTGGCTAAACGCGCCGCACACCTCATCATGAAAATATAAGTTGGCAACTGGGAGGTGAGGCATGGGTCGAAAGGTGGTGGTGGACCAGGAGCGCTGTGTCGGCTGCGGCAACTGCCAATCCCTGTGCCCCGAGGTGTTTCGGCTTGACCTCGAGCTGGCCAAGTCCCAGGTAATAAAGCCCGAGGGCGGCCCGGACTGCGTGCAGGAGGCCATGGACTCATGTCCGGGCGGGGCCATCTCCTGGCAGGAGGGCTAGCTCAAGCGGATGTCGCCATGGACTCTGCGGCGTCTGCGCCCCGCTCCATGGGCAGCAAGATGGGCAGGAGCAGGGTCAGGGTCAGCAACAGGTTGCTGGCAATGATTACCCGGTAAGCGCTGGTGGCCAGGTGCCAATTAAGGTCGGCGGGCGTCAGTAGATAGATAGTGAACAAAACCGCCGCGTAGAAGATGGAGGTCAGCCAAGGAGCCGACAAGAGCAAATATTGCCTACCGCTCAGGGCAAAGGGGCAACGCCAATAGCGCCCCAAGAAATAGCACCCCACGTTGAAAACCAGCGAGGCGCACCAAAGCCAGAAGGCGCCGGTATACATAAATAGTTTTTGCCAGATCAGCTCCGCCGCGCCGGAGTCCAGAGCCACCCGGATCCGGCCCATCACATCGCCCGCAAAAAGGGGACTTTGCAGCCCGGTTAGATGCAAGTACAAGCGCCAGATCACAACCGGAACCAAGGCCAGTAGCACCATCAGCACCAGAGGCATGATTCCTTTTACTGCCGGTTTCATCCTGAGCATCAAGCTGGCCAGGGCCATCATCGCCAAGCTGATCATCGCCAGAGGCAAACCCTCGTTTTTAAAATAGGCTATGAATATTAGGGAGACCAGGGCGCAGGCCAGACTGCGGTTGCGGCGGGTCAGGCCGTAGTCAATGAAATATAAATGCCCCAGGGCGCCGAAAACCGCTACCCAGCCGTCCATGTAGCCCCCGTGCAGGGAGGCCCCGGGCAAAACCACCAGGGCCGCCAAAATGGCCACCTTGGCCCAGCCCCGCACCGATAGCCCGGCCACTCCCAGCCACATGGCCGCCAGGGGCACCATGAGGGCGGCCTTGGGCAGGTATTCGTTCCACAGCCCGCCCAGGCTGGCGCTGAGGGCGGAGAACACCCCGCTGAACTTGGGGTAGGCGGGAGCCGGGCACCAGGGCGGAGGGAACTTGCCGCTATAGAGCCCATGGTCGAAATACATCAATTTCCCGTAATAAAACCAGATGGAACGGGCATCCCAGTAGCGCAGTGCGGAGTACAAGGTGGCGATTATCAAGGGGATCAGCAGCAGGAGCAGCAGGCCGTACAGCGACGCGTCCCGCCGGCTCAGCAGGCGGCGCTTTTGATAGGCCAGCCACAAGGCGCAGGCCGTGCCCAGGTACAGCAGCCAAACCAGAACCTGAAACGGCACCCCCATAAGGCCCAGGGAAAATATGAGCGCCGTACCGGTGGTAATGTACAGGTAAGGGTTCGCCTCTTGGTCCGGCACCCGAAACAGGCTAAGCACAAGGCCGCCCAGCCCCAGGCAGCCCAGGATGAGCCAGGCGCTATTTATCAGCGACGCCAATGGCTATCCCCCGCTTTTCCCAGAGCACCTTGGCCCCCAACGCCTCCACGTCCTTGCGATATCCCACAATGTAACGGGCGGCGTCTTTTTGCATCACGATGGGA
Organism: Deltaproteobacteria bacterium; assembly: GCA_020444205.1. Classification (GTDB taxonomy): domain Bacteria; phylum Desulfobacterota; class Desulfarculia; order Desulfarculales; family Desulfarculaceae; genus Desulfoferula. Next base: position 2,080 of record JAHLLJ010000032.1, read on the forward strand.
TAGATGAACTCGGCGCCGCGCTGGTAAAGGGTGAGGTCCCGGGCAATCTTGCCCACCATGATGAACTCTTTTGCCCCCATGCGGCGCAGGGCCCGCTCCACCAGCCTTATCTCCAGGGGCACCACCTCCGCCCCGCCGTAGGCCTTGCCCACCGCCGGGAAACCGGAGGTGAGCTCCTTGGCCAGCCAGTGGGGCGAATTCAGGTGAGCGATTTGTTTATAGAGGCGGTGTTTGCTGGACATGGGGGCGACCACCATTAGGGACACCAACCCCAGCATCACCAGGGCCGCCAACAATCGCCAGGCCCCGGCCAGGTTGCTCTTGGATTGGGTGCTGGGTTGCAACAAGGGGATTCCTCTAGTCATAGCGGGGTTGCCCGCGCGGCAGCGAAGTTAATGGAAATTGCGCCCGCCACCGGCACAGCAGGCCGACGGTGGACAGGGCGGATGGCTAAGTGAGTGGCGCAAGCGTAGCAGGCCTATGCCGAGGACCGAGCGCGGCCAGCAACGCAGTATGCCGGTGGCTGGCGCATCCGGCCTCTACCCGAGCAAATCCCTGAGCGCCCCCTCCAACTCAGGAAACTTGAAGCTGAAGCCCGAGCGTTGCAGGGCCTGGGGAATCACCCGCTGGCCGGTGAGCACCACCGTGCCCAACTCCCCCAGAGTCAGGCGCACCGCAAAGCCCGGCACAGGCAAAATGGCCGGCCGCCCCAACACCCGGCCCAGGGTGCGGGTGAACTCGCGGTTGCGCACCGGGCCCGGGGCGCAACAATTGGCCGCCCCACTCATGTCTTGGTTCAGACAGAAAAGCAAGGCCCCGACCAGGTCCTCCTGGTGAATCCAGGAAAACCACTGCCTGCCCGAGCCCAGAGGACCGCCCAGGCCCAGCTTGAACAGGGGCAGCATTTGGCCCAAGGCCCCGCCGCCGCTGCCCAATACGATACCAAAGCGGGCGCACACCACCCGCGCCCCAAAGCGGGTAGCCGCCTGAGCCTCGGCCTCCCACTCCTTGCACACCTGGGCCAGGAAGTCATCGCCCGGCGGCGACTCTTCACTAAGCTCCTCGTCCCCCCGGGGGCCGTAATAGCCCACCGCCGAGGCGGAAACCAACACCGGCGGCTCGTCACCGCTTCGGCGGGATATGGCCTCCACCAGGTGGCGGGTGGTGTTTACCCGGCTGGAGCGGATCAGGTCCTTGTACTCGTGGTTCCAGCGGGCAAAAAGGTTGGCCCCGGCCAGGTTCACAAAGGCGTCGTGCTGGGCGGCAATGTCCTGCCAGTCGCCGGACGCGGTGGGGTCGCCCACACAGGCCTGAACCCCGTCGGGCAGGCGCGCCGCCCCCTTTTCGCTACGGGTCAAAACCGTTACCGTGTGGCCCTCCGCGCTCAGGCTGGTGCACAGGGTGGTTCCCACGAATCCACTCCCCCCGGTGACGAATATTTTCATGACCCGCTTCTCCTAGTCCGGTTATTTCATGAAGGTTGGGTGGTGATTGGCAACTAGCCCGTATTCATGAAGCCGTTATGAAAAAATCCTCCACGTTGTCTAAGTTACAGTTTGTATTTTGGCCCGGCACAGCCAGCCGCAGGCAGACAAGGCGTCTGGCAAGCGAGGGCCGCTGGCGTAGCCGAAGCTACGTCGAGGCCTGAGCGTGGCCAGCAACACCGTGTGCCGGTGGCTGGCGCAGCCGGACACACGGCCTTCATGAAATATCCGGGCTACACTTTAGGCAGCACCTTTGTTCTATAGGCGGCACCCCGCCTGGTAGCCCCCGGCGATGGCCGCCAGGGCGTTGGCCTCTCCGGCCGCGTCGCCCACCAACTCCACCTTCAGGCCCTTGTCTTTCAGCGCCTGGGCCAGCTGGTCCTGGGGCGCGGCCCCGGTGGCCATCACTACCGTGTCGGCGATTAGCTCCTGCTCCTCGTCGTTTATCACCGCGGTCAGGGTGCCTTCGCCGATGGCCTTGACCTGCACCTTGGTGTGCACGGTGATGCCGAAGCGCTTGAGCAGGCCAAAGACGATCCAGCGGGTGGAGCGGCCAATGCCCGCGCCCATCTTGGGCAGGGCTTCCAACACGGTGACCGGGTGGCTGCCCTGAGCGATGAGCCGGTCCACCACCTCGGGGGTCTCGGCCCCGAACAGGTTGATGAAGTAGCTCTGCTCCGGGGTCAGGGCTCCCTGGCGGGCCAGGTACAGGGCGGTCTCCAGGCCCACCGCCCCGCCGCCGATCACCACCACCCGGCCCCTAGCCAGGGCCTTGCCCTGCAGGATGTCCCAGGCGGTTACCACCTGGGGCAGCTCCGCGCCGGGGATGGGCGGCCGGGTGGGCTCGGCACCGCTGGCCAGCACCACCGCGTCGGGGTTCAGCTCGGCCACCATCTCGGCGTTGGCCTCGCAATCCAGGCGCAGATCCACGCCCAGGGCCTTTAGCTGGGCCTGTTGCCAGCGGGGTATGGAGCCGAAGTCGCTTTTCATCAAGGGCTGGTTCCACCAGGCAATCTGCCCGCCCAGCTTCGAGGCCTTTTCGAACAGCACCACGTTGTGCCCCCGACGGGCGGCGGTGATGGCCGCCATACAGCCTCCCGGGCCGCCGCCGATAACCGCCACCTGCTTGGGCCGCTCGGCCTGCACCGGGCCGGAGTCCTTGGCCTCGCGACCGGCCCGGGGGTTGACCATGCATCCCACCGGCTTCATCTGGGGTATGGCGTCGAAACAGCCCTGGTTGCAGGCCACGCAGCGCCGTATCAGCTCGCTCTGGCCGGCCTTGGCCTTGGCCGGCAAACGCGGATCGGCCAAGAGCGGGCGGCCCATGCACACCAGGTCCGCGTCGCCCCGGGCCAGCACCGCCTCGGCCAGCTGGGGGGAGTGCATGCGGTTGGAGGCGGCCACGGGCACTGACTTGACCGCCCACTTGACCCCGCGCGCCAGATAGGAGAATCCGCCGGGAGGCAGCTCCTGGGTTATCTGGGGCACCCTGGTCTCGTGCCACCCGCCGGTCACGTTGATCAAATCCACCCCGGCGTCCTCGCAGGCCTTGGCGAACAGGGCCGCCTCGTCGCTGGTGTGGCTGCCGGGCACAAAGTCGTTGCCCGCGATGCGAATGCCCACGCAGAACTCCGGCCCCACCGCCCCGCGCACCTTGGCAATGGTCTCCAGGCCGAAGCGCATGCGGTTTTCCAGGGAGCCGCCGTACTGGTCCTCGCGCTGGTTTATCTTGGGCGAGAGGAACTGGCAGATGAGGTAGCCCGCCGAGCCCAGGATCTCCACCATGTCCAGCCCGGCCTTTTTACCGCGCAGCGCGGCGGCGGCAAAGTCGTCCTGCACCTGGGCGATCTCCTCCAGGGTCATGGCCCGGCACTCGTCCTTGGTAAAGCCCGAGGTGTGGGGGCTGGAGCTCACCGGCTGGGTGCCGATGAGCATGGCGTGGGCATAGGCTCCGGCCATGTACAGCTGGGCCCCGATAGCCGCGCCCTGGTCGTGCACCGCCTGGGCCAGGGTGCTCAGGCCCTCGATGTCGGAGTCGTCCTTGATGCTGATGAACACCGGTCCGCCGGACAGCTCGTTTATCACGCAGCCGCCCACGATGATCAGCCCGGCGCCACCGGCCGCCCGCTCGCGGTAAAAGGCGATAAGCTGATCGCTCACCTTGCCGCCGGGGGTGTAGTTGAGGTGCATGGCGGGCATGACGATGCGGTTTCTGAGCTCAAGCCGGTTCAGGGTGATGGGCTCGAACAGCAGGGGGTAGTTCTCCATGATCTGCTCCTGGGGTTGAGGGCGTGCGGCGCCTACCTAATCACTAGCGCGAGGAGGGGGTGGGGGGCAAGGAGAAAGCATCGCCTTGTTTCCGGGACGCCTACGCCGATTTGCCTTGGGCCGGGCCACAGGCCCCGTTATCATGGGGGCATGGAAAGCTCGCTGCTCAGAGACATGGTCATCATCTACGCCCTGGCCGCGGTGGTGGTGGGCATTTTCCACCGCATCAAGGTGCCGCCGGTGGTGGGCTTTTTGCTCACCGGAGTGCTGGCCGGGCCCCACGGCTTCGGCTTGGTCTCCTCGGTGCACGACGTGGAGGTGCTAGCCGAGATCGGCATCATCCTGCTGCTGTTCACCATTGGCCTGGAGTTCTCCGGTGCCCAGCTCAAACGCATGCGCCTGCCCGCCCTGGTGGGCGGCGGGCTGCAGGTGGCGCTCACCGGCGGGGCCAGCGCCGGGCTGGCCGTGGCCCTGGGCCTGGCCCCGGGCCAGGCGGTGTTCTGGGGCTTTATCCTGGCCCTGTCCAGCACGGCCATCGTCCTGAAGCTCTTGCAGGAAAAGGCGGCCTTGGACAGCCCCCAGGGGCGCACCGTATTGGGGGTCTTGATCTTTCAGGACGTGGCCGCGGTGCTCATGCTCATGGCCATCCCCTTTTTGGCCGCCAGCACCGGGGATGGAGCGGCCACCGATCAGGTGGGCTGGGGTCTGCTCATCAAGGGTCTGGCCGCGGTGGCCATCCTGGTGGTGGGGGCCCGCTGGGTGCTGCCCCGCTTCATGAGCCGCATGGCCGCCACCCGCAACCGCGAGCTGTTCATCATCGCGGTGGTGGTGGTGCTTTTGGCGGTGATCTGGCTCACCGCCTGGGCCGGGCTCTCCCTGGCCCTGGGGGCCTTCTTGGCCGGGCTTATCCTGGCCGGCTCGCGCTACAGCCACCAGGCGGTGGGCAGCTTCATGCCCATGCGCGACCTGTTCACCAGCCTGTTCTTTGTGTCCATCGGCATGCTTTTGGACATCCGCTTTGTGGTGGCCCACCCCGGCTGGGTGGCCCTGGGGGTGGGCGCGGTGCTGGTGGGCAAGACGCTTTTGGCCGGGGGCGCGGCCCTGGCCCTGGCCCAACCGCTCAGGGTGGCCCTGGGCGTGGGGCTCATGCTCAGCCAGGTGGGGGAGTTCTCCTTTGTGCTGGCCAAGGCGGGCAACTCCCTGGGCCTGCTCACCGCTGATAGCTACCAGCTCATGCTCACCGTGGCGGTGCTCACCATGGCCCTTACCCCCCCGGCGGTGTGGTTGGGGGGCAAGCTGGCCGATCGCACCGAGCAGATCGCCTTGCCCGCCCCGCCGGGCGTGGCCTCCCAGGACACCCGCAAGCTGGTGGGCCACGTCATCGTGGTGGGCTACGGCATCAACGGCCAGAACGTCACCCGCGCCGCCCGGGCGGCGGGCATCCCCTACGCGGTGGTGGAGATGAACCCCCTCACCGTGCGCCGGGAGGCGGCCAAGGGCGAGCCCATCATCTTCGGCGACGCCCTGAACCAGGCGGTGCTGGAGCACGCCGGGGTGCTCACCGCCCGCGTCCTGGTGGTGGCCATCGCCGACCCGGTGGCCACCCGCCACATCGTGGCCACGGTCAAGGACCTCAACCCGGCCCTGCACCTGATCGTGCGCACCCGCTTTTTGCAGGAAACCGCCGAGCTGTATAAGCTGGGGGCCGACGAGGTGATCCCCGAGGAGTACGAGACCTCGGTGGAGATATTCGCCCGGGTGCTGCGGCGCTTTCTGGTGCCCCAGGCCGAGATCGAGCGCCTGGTGGCCGGGCTTCGGGCCGAGGGCTATGAGGCCCTGCGCGGCCTGGACATGCCCCCCCAGCAGGGACCGGATATCTCCAAGCTCATCAGCGACGTGGACATCATCACCCTGCAGGTGATGGCCGATGCCGCAGCCGCGGGAAAGAGCATCGCCACCCTGGGCCTCAGGGCCAAGCACGGGGTCACCGTCTTGGCGGTACGCCGGGGGCGGGAAACCCTGGCCAACCCCGGCGGGGACACCGTGCTCACCCCGGGCGATTTCCTGGTGCTCATGGCCGAGCCCAAGGCCCTGGAGGGGGTGCGGGCCCTGTTCCGTTAGGGTGCGGCTTTTTATTTGAACCACAAAAACCTTTGGGCATCGACGACATGACGAGATTCATCGGTTATAACGGCTTTGATTTGGATCTGCCCCATATCCTGAGGGCGGAGAACACCTGCCTGTACGATTCCCAAGGCAAGCGTTATGTGGACATGGAGTCCGGTGTCTGGTGCATGGGTATCGGCCACGGCCATCCCCGGGTAATCGAAGCATTGACCGGGCAGGCGAGGCAAATCTGCCATACCGGTTATTCCTACAGCACCCCGAAGGTTGAGGAGGCCTCGGCCGAGGTTCTGGAAACCAGCGGCCTAACTGAGGGCAAATGCGCCTTTTTGTGCTCGGGCAGCGAGGCGGTGGAGTACATGGTCAGGGTGTTCCGTCAGGTGGACCACCGGCCGTTTCTCATGACCTTCACCGATTCCTACTTCGGGGCATATGGCGACGCCCACCGCAAAAGCCCGGATGAATGGTTTCTTTTTGACTGGAGCGATTGCGCCGCCTGCGGCCCGGATCTGGTTTGCGGTCCAGACTGCCCCGCGTGGCGCAAAATCCCTTTCCCTGAAATCGGCGGCTTCCTCTTCGAACCCGGCAGTTCGGCAGGTTTGGTGCGCTTTCCTCCTTCCAAGCTCGTGAGCGCCCTGGCCAGGCAAATAAAGCAAAACCAGGGCTGGCTCCTGGTCAACGAGGTCACCACCGGCATGGGCAGAACCGGAGAGTGGTTTGGGTTCTCTCATTACTGCCTGGCTCCGGACGCGGTGGCCCTGGGCAAGGGGCTGGGCAACGGCTATCCCGTGAGCGCGGCCCTTCTCTCACCACGGCTGGCGGAAAGTTTGGGGGGCGAAGCGGTGAAATATGCCCAGTCCCACCAAAACGACCCCTTGGGCGCGGCAGTGGCCCTGGCGGTTTTGCGCGCCATCAAAGAGGAAGACCTTATAACCAAGGGCCGCCGGATTTCCCAAGTTTTGCTGGAGGGGCTGGCCGCTATCAAAAAAGCCACCGGAAAGATTAAGGAAATCAGAGGCCGGGGACTTATGGTCGCGGTGGAGCTGAACGGCGGCCCTGATGCCGCCTTTACTGGACAGGTGCGCCGGGGCTTGCTGGACAGGGGCTACATAATCGCTCAGCGTCCCGGGCTCAATACCATCCGCCTGGATCCAGCCCTAACCATGGAGATGAGCGACCTCAAAGGCTTTCTAGCGGCTTTCGAGCAGGTCCTGCAGCAGGAAACTTAGGTGATCCACCAGGCCCTGGGGTGCTCGCGGATTATGGCCTTTTGGGGACAAACCACAAAAAATAGTGGTGTTGCCAAATTAAGCCATGATATGTAGTGGCAACAGATGTATGCCCCGCAGGCGTCGCCCCGTTGGTTGGGAAGGACTTCATGCCCCAAAAAACATTGCCTTTGGCCGCGGCCCTGATATTCATCAGCGGCGCAACGGCTCGGGCAGCGGAGGGCGACACCGCGAATACTGTCAGCGGCTGCTGCGTTTTCTAGGCTGCGGCCGTGCCGCTTATAGAGTGAACCCATGCCGGACGTACTGCTCATAAACCCCGCCTGGGGCGGGCAGGTCAGCCGCAAGGGCAACCGCTACAACCGCCGTTGGCCACCCCTTGACCTGCTGAATTTGGCTGCCTTGCTCCGGGCCGATGGCGCCACCGTGGAGCTGGCCGACGTTCGCGCGGTGCCCACCGCCCCGGCGGCGCTAAAGGCCATGGCCGCCCGGGCGGACACGGTGTTCATCACCTCCAGCCCCCTGGACCGCTGGCAATGCCCCAACCTGGAGATAGAGGGCTTTGCCCAGGTGTGCCGCAACCTGGCCCATCCGCGCCTGGTGCTGTTAGGGGTGCACGGCACCGTGCAACCCGCCGAAATGCTGGCCGCCACCGGAGCCTGGACCCTGGTGCGCGGGGAGAGCGAAAACGCCGCGCCCCTGGCCCGCAGCGCCGACCGCACCGAGGTACCCGGCGCGGCCTGGCTGCACAAGGGCGAGCTGGCCCTGGGGCCCCAGCCCAGGCCGGTGGACCTGGCCTCCCTGCCCCTGCCCGCCTTTGAGCTTGCCCCGCCCGAGCTATATGAGTACGAGGTGTTGGGGGAGCGCTTCGCCCTGCTGGAGACCAGCCGGGGCTGCCCCTTCTCCTGCCGCTTTTGCCTCAAGGCCATGTACGGGCCGGGAGTGCGCTACAAACCCCTGGAGAAGGTGCTGGCCGAGGTGGAGGCCATCGCCCGCCTGGGGGCCAAGAACTTCTACTTCATGGACCTGGAGTTCACCGCCAACCGGGACCGCGCCTTGGAGCTGTGCGCCGGGCTGGAAGCCATGGATCACGGCCTATCTTGGTGCTGCCAGACCCGGGTGGACACCGTGGACCCCGAGGTGCTGGCCGCCCTCAAGGCAGCCGGGTGCAGGCTGGTGCACTATGGGGTGGAGTCCGGCTCTCTGGCCGTGCTGGAGACCCTGGGCAAGAAGATAACCCCCGAGCAGGTGCGCACCGCCGTGGCCCAGACCCGCGAGGCGGGCATGGACAGCGCCTGCTTTTTCATGCTGGGCTTTCCCGGCGAGAGCGACGCCGACCGCGCGGCCACCCTGGAGCTGGCCCGCTCCTTGCCCGCCGGGCTGGCCTCTTTTCATCTGGCCACCCCCTACCCCGGCACCGGCCTGGCCGACGACTGCCCGGAGTTGCCCGCCTGGAGCGAGTTCGACGCCCAGCACTTTGAACGGGCCGCCTTGGAGTCCTGGCGGCGACGAGCCTATCTGGGCTTTTATTTGAAACCGGGGCGCTTGATGGGATTGCTGCGCCAGGGCGGGCCGAATCTATTGAGGAATGGCGGGCGACTATTGCGCCAGTTCCTTAAGTAAAGGAATTGTTGGGTTTCGGGCTGCGCCCTCTACGCCAACCTACACGATTCTGGATAAGCCAATACAGCAATAGATGTCATCACGAGGAGCATCTCAGCAGAGATGCGACGTGGTGATCCTCGCCTTCCCCCGAGCGGGAGGGGTTGTTGCCTGAAGGGTGGTTTGACCGTGTCTGGTGAGCGAAGGCATGACAAAGGAAAAGATAGTCTTTGTAGGGTGGGTAGAGCGAAGCGAAACCCAACATCTTGGCGCGCCCATAAAAAGGGAGTTGTTGGGTTTCGGGCTTGCGCCCTCTACGCCAACCTACGCTAATTCTGAATTTTTACCAGGAACAACCGCCGGGCTAATTTCGCGGCACAGCCACGTGGTGCTAGGCAAGGCGGCGGCGAGCGCAGACCGCAGGCGTATTGCTAATACGCCGAGGTCTAAGCGATGCCGCCAACGCAGCATAGCGCCGCGTGGCGAAGCCGTCTACCGTACTCTGACTAATACGTAGCCCTTCAGCTTGACATTGGCCTTGAACTTGCGACCGGCGGCCAACGCCTCTGTCTTGCCCGCATACGGGCCGATGAGCACCCGGTGCCACAGGCCGCTCTTGCGCGAGCGCCAATCCCACACATAGGCCGAATGACCGGCAGCCCTCCAGCGGTCGCGGGCCTTGACGGCCAGGTTGGGGTTGCGGTTGGAGGAAAGCTGCAAGTACCAGCCCTTGGGCGGCCTGCCTTCGCGGCGGGCGGGCGGGGCGGCGGGCTTGGCCTGGGCCTGCGCCACTGGCGCGGGCTTGGTCTTGGGCGCGGGTTGGGGTTTGGGCTTGGGTTCCGGTTTGGGCACCAGGGACGCCGCCGACGGGGGCAGCGGTGGCGGCAGGGGCTCCTCCTTGACCGGGGGAACCGGCTCGGCCTTGGCTTGCGGCGTCGGCGCGGGCTTGGACTGGGCCGGGGGCGCGGCCACGGGTTTGGAGGCCGCCTTGGGCGGGGGGGCCGGAGCCGGATTGGCCCGGCTTTGGGTCAGGCCCGCCAGCTTTTCCGGCGGCAGCTTGAGCAGGCTGGCGGTCATGCGGCCCTTGGCACCGTCGGCATTGGGGTCCAGGTGCAACGCGTGATGGAAGCTAACCACCGCAGCCGCGTCGTCCCCTTGGGCCTGCTGCACCATGCCCAGGGTGTCCCAGACCGCCGGATTGTCCGGGGCCAGGCGCACCGCTGTTTGGGCCAGGGCCATGGCCTCGCCATACTCATGGGCGTTCTTGGCCAGGGCCCAGGCCAGGTTGTTCATGTAAACCGGGTTGTCCGGTTCTTGCTCCAGGGCGCGCCGGAACAGCACTATGGCCTGGCCGCCATCGCCCATGGTGTTGAGCAGGGCGGCTTTGTCGTTGAGCACCGCCGGATCGTTGGGAGTCCATTCCAAGGCCCGGTCATAGGCCTTGAGCGCCCCCTGGTTGTCGCCAACCGCCGCCCGGCACAGGGCCATGAGGTGCCAGCTTCCGGCCGCCGCGGGGTGCAGCTCCAAATCCATGGAGAGCGGCTGCATGGCCTTGGAGTATTCGCCCTGTTGATAGAGCTTTTGGGCCTCGCGGCGGAACACATCGCTGGTGAGCATGGCCAGGGCGGTGCCGTCGTTCAGGGAAAAGGGCTTGCTGACCTGGCCCAGCTTCAGGCCCTTGATGGCCTCCAGCATGGGCTGGGGCAGCTCTTTGTTGGCCAGGCAGTCGGCATGGGTGGTGGCGAATCCCTTGTTGTTGCGCACCATGTCCAACGAAGCGCTCTGAAAAGGCCTGCCGCCCTCGAGCAAGGCCTGCATCTCGCGCATCACCTGCTTGTTGCGGGTCCAAAAAACCCACAGGCACACCCGGCTGGGGTCTCCGGGCGGCGTCTGGGGCATGCGGGCCCAGGAAGGGGCCGGCCGCGAAGACCCTTGTGAGGCTTTGGGCGCGGCCGGGGCGGGCGTCGGCTGCTTGGCCTGTTTGGGAGCGGAGGAGCAGGCCGTGGCCAGCAACAAAAGGACGGCCAGCATTACCCAGTATTTTTGCGCGGAAATTCGCATGGCAGGATTATAGAAAGTTGCCTGCCCCAGCGCAACGCACATTAGGCAGAAGGAGCCATAAATATTAATGACGGTTGACAAATTGGGATGGGAAGGTAGGATTTAGCGTGTACACCGGCCAATAAGTCTAAATTTCCGCTGGATCTTCCAGGCTCCGCCCAGTGATCTAAGCAAAAAGTTAAGGCTCGTTGAGCCAGAAGAGACCTTCCGATGGAATCGGGAGGTGTATTGCTTTTTTTCACTAGGAGTTTTTGTAAGATGAGCAGCAATATCTATGTGGGCAACCTGTCCTACGACACCACCGACGACACCCTGAACAGCACCTTCGCCGAGTACGGCTCGGTGCTTTCGGCCCGGGTCATCACCGACCGCATGACCGGTCGTTCCCGCGGCTTCGGTTTCGTGGAGATGGAAGACAACGGCGAGGCCCAGGCGGCCATCCAGGCCCTCAACGGCACCTCGCTGGACGGCCGCGACCTGAAGGTCAACGAGGCCAAGCCCCGCGAGTCCCGGCCTCCCCGCCGCTGGTAGCCCATGAGAGGTTCGGACAACTCCGGCCCAGCGCCGGGCTTGTCCGTTCCCAATACTTTTGAGTCCCCAAGGCCGGCCCCATCAAGGCTCGCCGGCTTTGGGGATTTTTTTCATCTCACCTGGGAGGTGACCGTTTGGCGAGAACCAACTACGATTTTCAGAGAAGACAAAAGGAAATGGAGCGCAAGAAAAAAAAGGAGTTGAAGCGCCAGCGAAAGCTGGAAAAGAAGCGGATGAAGGAAGAGCCGCTGTATGCCGAAGAGCCCGATCTGGACAGCGAGGACGCAGAGGGCGGCGAAGAGGACCTGATCTAGGCTTGCTCCAAGGCAGCGGGCATGGGTCCGTTCAAGGCCGCGGACAGGGCGTCGTGAGTGGCCTGCATGAGCTTGCGGGAGTTCTTCTTCAACGCCGGGTCCTTGATAAGCGGCAGCACCGTTACCTTGATTTTCCCCGGCCGGATGCCCCAGCTCTTTTTGGGCAGCACCTGGGATGAGCCCTCGATGGCCACCGGGGCCACGTCGGCCCTGGCCTGGGAGGCCAGCACAAAGGCCCCCCGCTTGAATTCGCCCAGGCTGCCGTCGGCGCTGCGGGTGCCCTCGGCGAAAAACAGCACCGCGCTGCCCGCCTTGATCCGCTCCACCGCCGTGCGCATGAGCGCCCCGGCCTGGCCGCTCTGTCCCCGGTCCACAAAAATGTAGCCCGCCTTTTTCATGGCATAGCCCCACAGGGGCACCTTGCCCAGTTCCTTTTTGACCACGAACTTGAAATCCAGCGGCAGGCTGGCCAAAAGAGCCAGGATGTCGAACAGGCTCTGGTGGTTGCACACCAGGACCATGGGTTCCTTGCCCCCGCGTCTCAGGTTTTCCAGGCCGTGGGCCTCCACCTTGACCCGGCTGGCCCAAAGCAAAACCCGGCTCCAGGGCCGGGCTCCGTAGCGGTGGGTCAGGCTGCCCGTGGAGTCCACCAAAAACCACAAAATGGAGATAACCGACCAGATGACGGTCTGCACCAGGATAAACAGGTGCAGCCCATACATGCGCAGCTTGCCGAAAATCCCCCCTTGCGCCATCAGATGGACCATTCCACCAGGGAGGCGCCCCAGGTGAGGCCCGCCCCAAAGGTGACCATCAACAGCTTGTCTTTGGGAAACAGGCGTCCGTCGGAAACCGCCTCGGCCAGGGCGATGGGGATGGAGGCCGAAGAGGTGTTGCCGTAGCGGTCGATGGTGGTGTAGACCTTGTCTTCACCCAAGCCCAGGCGCTGGGCCAGGGCGTTGATAATGCGGATGTTGGCCTGGTGGGGCACCATCAGGGCCAACTCCTCCACCTTCACCTGGGCCTTGTCCAGGGTCCAGCGGGTGATCTCCTCCAGGCACTCCACCGCTTTTTTAAACAGCGGTTTGCCGTCCATGACCAGGTAGAAGGGCTTGGGATCACCCGCGTCGGGCAATATTCCCAGGTTGGGGCGCAGCCCGTACTCATCCACCGAGTAGAGCAGATGGCCGAAGGAGCCGTCGGAGCGCAAGTGCACCGCCTTGATGCCGGTGTCCTCATCGGTGCGGCTGAGCACCACCGCTCCGGCGCCGTCGCCCAAGAGCACGCAGGTGCCCCGGTCGGACCAGTTGGTCACCCCGGAGAGCACCTCGGCCCCCACCACCAGGGCGTGCTCCGCCTCGCCGCAGCGGATGGCGTTGTTGGCCACGCTCAGGGCATAGATGAAACCCGAGCACCCGGCGGACACGTCCATGCTGGCCGCCTTGCGGGCACCTATCTTTTCCTGCAACAGGCAGGCGCAGGAGGGGAACTGGCGGTCCGGGGTTACCGTACCCACCACCACCAGGTCCAGGTCCTTGGCTTCCACCCCGGACTGCTCCAGGGCCTGGCGGGCCGCCCGGGCGGCCATCTCGCTGGTGACCATGCCGCCGGTGGCGATGCGCCGCTCCTTGATGCCGGTGCGGCGGGTGATCCAGTCGTCGCTGGTGTCCACCACTTTTTCAAGGTCGCGGTTGGTCAGTATGGTTTCGGGAGCGTAAGAACCGGCCCCCACTACTTTGGCTTTTTGCATTTTCCTAAATTCGGCCTCCCTGCGTACGGGAAGCGCTCCTCCAGCATAGGCCTGGGGGCCTAATTGGGCCGGCGTCTCTTTTAAGGAGGTTTGGGGATCGCGTTGAGACGCTTGCGGTTAAAAAAACAAAGGGCTGCGTTGATCCCCTTGGAAGCCCAAGCTTACCATCCGGCCGCCCGAAATCCCACCATTCAACGGTTTTTTAATAACAAGGCAAAATCCGCCAAACCCTTGACTATAAGCAGGTGAATATAATTCATTGGTTTGAGGCGCCGGCCGGGCATCGCCTTGCCCGCTTGGTGTATAGTAAATTAATGACTATGCTACGGTTCATATGGGGGAAAGCGGGGCGTAAGTGGCGAAATTTTGGGTAGCGATACTGGCTGTGTGCCTGCTGGGGGTTAGCGCTTCGGCCCTGGCGCAAGATGCGCAGCCCCACACCCGTCTGGTAATCCCGGTGATAAACCAGGGTGATGAGATGGTGGTGATGGATCTGGACCACAAGGTGACCAAGCCGGGCAGCCGCTACCTGGCCAAAAAGCACTCGGCCACTGTAAGCCTGAACGACCCGGCCCGCCAGGGCCGGCGTCTGAGTTACGATCACACCCTTGTCATCAGCCGGGTGACCCATGGCATTGAGTCCCTGTGCCGGATCAAGATACATACCTCCAACATAGCCGGTAGGCCGGGCAGCCGGCTCACTTACTGCTCCGCCGCCTCCGACGACGAGCGTTGCCGTCTGGAACTGTACAACGAGGCCCAGGTTTGTTATGTGCTGGTGACGGTGCACTAGCCTCAAAACCCCCTTTCCGGTCCGCGGAAAAGAGACTCCTGATGCGTTTTGTGGCGCTTTTGGGATTGTTGGTGTTATGGGCCGCCCCAGCCGCGGCCGAGCAGTTCGGCTCCTTTACCCTGCAGGTGGTCAACCAATCTCCGGCCGAGCTCACCTTCACGGTGAACCAGGGCAATAAAACCACCGTGCCCGCCGGGCGCTCCGGGCGCTTCGGCCAGGGCTTTGACTATGATCAGCTGGCCGCCAGCCCGGACTACCTGTTCCAGGTGGGCGTAAGCGGCCAGGGCGATGCGCCGCCGTGTTCGGTGAGGGTACGGGTGGAGGTGAGCGCCTGGGGCGACGACTACCTGTTCTCCTGCTCGCCCCGGCGGGAGCTGGTGGGCCCCTGTCTGTTAACCTGCAACTACGACAATGTGGGACCCAATTCTCGGGCAAGGCTGGTGTATAAACCCGACCAATAGCCTTGCTTTAGATTGGGCTCCGGTCTATTCTCCGAATAATCGGCAACCCCTCAGCGAGGCTACCCCGTGCACTTTGCGGTTTCCGGCGTTGACTGCCCCATATGGCTCCCCCCCCTGGTGGCCTTTGTGGTCAGCTTTTTCACCTCCATGGGCGGGGTGAGCGGGGCCTTTTTGCTGCTGCCCTTTCAGATGAGCTTTTTGGGTTTCACCTCCCCGGCGGTAAGCCCCACCAATCTGGTCTACAACATCGTCTCCATTCCCAGCGGGGTGTGGCGCTATCTGCGCGAGGGCCGCATGGTCTGGCCCCTCACCTGGGTGGTCATCATCGGCACCCTTCCGGGCGTGGTGGCCGGGGGCTTCATCCGCCTGACCTGGCTGCCCGAGCCCGGCCCTTTCAAGGTTTTCGTGGCCTGCGTGCTGCTCTACATCGGGGCGCGCATGTTCTACGACCTGATCAAGCAACGCCACCAGGACAAGGGCCCCATGCTCAAGGGCCAACCCGTGCTATGCACCGTGGACAACTGCTCCCTGACCTGTCTGCGCCTGAGCTTTGAGTTCGGGGGGCGCACTTACGCTTGTTCCACGGTGGGCATCTTCACCTTGTCCCTGGCAGTGGGCATGGTGGGCGGGGTCTATGGCATTGGCGGCGGCTCCATCGTGGCTCCTTTTTTCGTGGCGGTATACGGCCTGCCGGTGCACGCGGTGGCCGGAGCCGCGCTCATGGGCACCTTTGTCACCAGCGTGGTGGGGGTGGCCTTTTACCAGGCCATCGCCCCCTGGTACGCCGGGCAGATGGCCGTGGCCCCGGATTGGATGTTGGGCCTGCTCTTCGGCCTGGGCGGCGTGGCGGGCATGTACTGCGGGGCGCGCATGCAAAAGCGGGTCAAGCCCACCTACATCAAGATCATGCTGGGGCTGATCCTGCTGGGCACCGCGGGCAAGTATTTGGTGGGGTATTTCGGCAACTGAGCGCCTCCAACGGGACATTGGGATGCCGTAAAATCGCGGCGGTTTGACTGGGCCGGTGCAAAGGCCCCATAATTTCTACATCACCTTCAACCGCCCTGTCCCAAGGAGCTTCTCATGCAGACCAGCGCGCGCAATCTGATTCCGGGCACCGTCAAATCCTTGAATATCGGCATGGTCGCCGCCGAGGTGGTGATCGAAACCGCCACGGGGACCGAGATAGTCTCGGTCATAACCAAGGAGTCGGCCGAAAGAATGGGCCTCAAGCCCGGCTCCGAGGTAAAGGCCATGATCAAGGCAACCAGCGTAATGGTGGTCACTGATTAGCCTGTTTTTCATGATGACGGCCCGGCAACCACCGGTTGCGGGGCCGTTGTTTTTTGTAGCCCCAAAAAACCGATCGATCTGGGCGGCGGGGCGCGCATGCAAAAGCGGGGTAAGCCCGTGTAAGCCAATCTCATGCGGGGCTGATTTCGCGGGGCGCCACGGGCAAGTACCTGGTGGGATATTTTGTTAACTGAGCGCCGGGATATCCCGGCTCCCTCCTGCCCTAACCCATCCTGCCTGAAAACATCGATCCTTTAATTGCGGCGGGGCGGCCCGTGCCCAGGATTGGCCCGCCGGGGAGGCGCTTTGATGAGCGAGTCTCTATTGGCTTATGTGGAAAACATGCGCGAGACCTTCGAGCTGAGCAAGCAAAAGATGCCCGGGCTTGCCGAGGCTTATTACAGCGGAGTCAAAGAGGCGGTGTACGGCCCAGAGGGCGCCCTGGACCTCAAGACCAGACGCCTCATGTCGCTGGCCGTGGCAGTGCATGCGGGCTGCAAAAACTGCATCCTCTCTCAGACCAACCACGCCCTGGAGCAGGGGGCCACCATCCAGGAGATCATGGAAACCTGCCAAGTGGCCATCAGCATGGGAGGCACCATGGCCTGGAGCCACGCCATGATGGTGATGGATTATCTGCAAGAGCGCGGCCTGCTGTGAGGCGGGGCCTGGCGGCGGGCCCCGGACTGGCTCCTGGGCCTGTTCTCCGGCCTGGGCAACGTGGCGGGCACGTACTGCGGGGGCGCGCATGCAAAAGCGGGTCAAGCCGGTGTACATCAAGGCTATGCTGGGCCTGACCCTACTGGGCACTGCGGGCAAGTACCTGGTAGGGTATTTTGCGAACTGATTATCTTTAATTCACTAGACTCAGCTTTGTCCAACAGTTATAGCTTCGGTCTTTTTCCCTGAAGTCTCCAGATGCAAAACCACACTCTTAAGCATCTTTTCTAGTTTAGCAAATGCCCACTTTTGAAAACGATTTTTATATTCGCGTTTATTATTCACTATACAATCCTGAAGCTCTCTCAAAAAGGCTGCTTCAACATATAGACTTTCCTCGATATTTGATGGATGATACCTCCTGTACAAAATATCTTTAAAACCAATTAAAGCATGAGCATCCCAGCTATTAATCAATATCTCGAATAAATTGTGTGCATCGACAAATGTTAAGAATGGTTTCATTGGTGAATATTCGTCTTTATTATCAAATACATCAAAAAACTTTTCAGAGCCTTCTTTGGCTGCGGTTAACAGGCCCTTGGCCGTTTCCGACATTTCTCTTTCTTTAGACCTATCTTCTAAATCACGAATATGTTTCCTGTAAGATACTATCTTGTCCCTGATTTCCTGGATATTACTCTCTACTTCTGGATAATCATCATACGTCTTAAACACCAAACGACCATTTTCATTTGCCATTGTTATTCCGTTTATAAAAATCTTGTCTATTTTGGAGAGTTCTATTTTAACAAGGCCCTCTAGCGAAAACCATAAAAACCTGCCATACAATTTTCTATATAAACCAGGACTTTCATATTCTCCACGATTTACCTTTTCAAATACCTCGTTTATAATTTCGTCAAATTCTTCCGGCTCAAGTCTCCAAACATCATTCATTAAAATATAAATTTGTTCTTTTTCTGGATCACTTTTTGGTAACAAAGATTCAATATCTGCAATAACTTGGTCTTTATTTATATAACCTTTTGTAATGTACTCCAAAATACTAAAAGGTGAGAATGCGGTCAAAGAAGAAGTCAACATATATTTGTCACAGAATTTTTTAATATAAGTATCCTCCTCTTTAGGAAATATTAATTCCGGCAATGCATAAGGAGTGGCACATTTCGCAATAGTTTCTAAATCTGACAACACTTCCTCATTGCCACCATTAATCATGTATTCAATAGTATAAGCTAAAATTCCTTGAACAATTTGGGCCCTTAAATTTTTTGGCGTCTTTAATAATGATTCATTAACCGCACTGTGTATATTTACGATATTTTGTATTCCTCTTTTCAGCGTTCTAACATTTTCGCTTTTGCTATTAATAAAAGTTGAAATAATAATTTCTTTTTGTTCAAGTAAAAACTTATGCGCATCCCCATCATACGAATAACTTTTGATAATAGTTTCTACAGCTTCTTTTGCATTGGGTGTAAAGAGTACCGTTTTGCCTATAGTTTTTTCTTTTATTTCATTATAGCCTTCCAGTTTAGTTGCCTTTTTTTCGTCGCTAATGATACAACACTTAACATTTTCGTGCTCTACGTAGTGATTAATGTATCCTAATACATCTTTAATTTCTAGATTAGTCCTTTCTAGGTCATCAAAGCATATAAAATAATTGTTCAGCTTGACCAATCCAGAATCTGTGACAGCTTTCCCTGTATTTTTTAAACCAATTTTTTCCGCAAAAGAGGCCCCAAGTTTCATAACAGAATACAGGCAATTGTTATCACTTTCATATAACAATTGTGATAATATTTTAACGGCGATATCATCTAAACTCGCTATGCCGTACAAACTAATATATATTGTTTTTTTATTTTTTTCTATTATGGGGGCTAATTTATTCTTCCAAAAATAAGTTTTTCCACACCCCCACGTCCCCGTGATTAATATCGCATAGTCGGTATCGGGAGTATCAAGATACTCTTGAAAAATGTCGATAGTGCTTTCCATAAAAACTCCCTCTCGCTCCTATGCAAGCAATAGCCAATAATTCATTTCATTTTTTGCCGCTGGTTTGCTGATTGTCAAGCATCGTGCTTTCCCCTAAAAAGCGAAAGGCCTCGGTATACACCGAAGCCATGACGCCGACCGGGGACTCCCAATCCATTTTGTATTTTTATCATCAGCATCATTGAGGCTGTTGTCAACCGCGATGTCACTCTACCTAAAAAGCCGAAAGCCCTGGATTTCTCCAGGGCTCCCGGCTAGCCAAAACTTCTTAAAGCCGGTTCCATAAAAATATTCACAAAAAACGGCTTTTTTGTCAAGCAGGAAAATATTTAATCTATTAACTATTTTCCTAACAGCACCCCGGCCAGCCAGTCCACCCCCAGCTTGAGCAGCTCCTCCTCGTCGGCCAGGGCTAAATCCAGGCGATCTTGGTCAAAACCGAACTTCTCGCCAAATCCCGGGGAGGCAGCCAAGGGCTGGAAAGCATCCAAGTTGTACAGGGCGCTGATAAAGGCGTGGGTTTGTTGCTGGTTCAGGCTCACCTTGCCTTGCCGGGCCGGGTGCATGAACAAACGCAGGCAGTAGTTGTTGACTTTCTGGTAGGGGGCCAGGCCCTGCTGCTCTACCCAGGCGGCCACGTCCAGCTCATCGGGCTCCTCCCAGCCCAGGCAGCCGGGGGTTTCCTGGCGCAGGAATATCTCTTGGGGCTTACGGCCCTTGCCGCCGGGGCGCACCGCCCGGGCCAGGGGATAGACCCGGCAGCAAGTGGGGCGGTGGGGGTACACCGAGCATCCCTCATTAGTGACAAAGGGGCATACGCCCTGATCGGTGAGCCGGATGCGCAGGGCGGGCCAGCCGGATACCGGATCGGCCTCCAGCTCTACCCGCTGGGCCAACACCTGGGCGGCGGGAAGCTCCAAGGCCCGGCGCAGGCGCAGGAAATCGTAGGGTAAAAGAGGCAGGCGCTTGTCGCGGCAGCAGGTATTAAAGCAGGCCAGGCCGGGGCGGCATGCAAAATTGAACGATTGGCCGGGGGCCAGGCGTTGGCCCCCCAGTTCGCCGCCGCTTTCTATCATTTCTATCGGTCCTCTTAGCCTTCCAGCCACTCCATGATCATTACCGCCGTGGCCACGGTGGTCACCCATTTGCCGTCCTTGGGGCCTACCGCGGTCTGGGTGATCTCGGAGGTCTTAACGATCTGGCCGGACATGCGAAATACCTGCTTTTTCTCGTCCCAGCTCTGGTCCACGTCAAAGTCGATGCCAAGGGTGGAGGCCAGCATCTCCGCGGCTAGGTCCTCGGCGTAATCGCCCGCGACCTTGGCCGACTCACCAAAGCCCTTGTGCTCGCTCAGGTAGCCGTGCAGCTTTCGGTCGGTGGGCAGGGCCAGGCCGATGGAGGAAGAGATGAGCCGGTGGGGCTCGTTGGTTTCGTTGCGGGCCATGACGCTGAAAAGGATCTGCCCCGGCACCAGCATGTCCTGACCCTTTTGGCGGCTTATGAGCTGGCATTCGGGCGGAAAAATGGAAGACACATGCACCAGGTTCTGACTGGCAATACCCGCGGCGCGCAAGGCCAGCTCGAAGCTGGCCAGTTTTTCCTTGTGCTCGCCTTTGCCCTTGGTCAGGTAGATGTACTTGGGTACCAGCACGGCGCCCTCCTTGAATTTGATGAGGCAACATTGTAACTCAACGAGGCTTCTCTTATGGCCGCCAAGTGGAGATTCGTCAATACCTGAAAAGCTTTTTTGCCCATCCCTGGTTATGGCGAACCGCTAAAGGGCTGCTATACTGCAAGCAAAACCACAGGGGAAGCCCATGTCATTGCTCGGAAGCAAGATTCTCACCTTTGGCGGAGTGCCCCAGCCCAAGCTGGAGAGCTGCCGGGCGGCCATCATTCCCGCCCCCCTGGAGGTGACCGTAACCTACGGCGAGGGCGCGGCCCAGGGGCCTTTGGCCATCATGAGCGCCTCGGCCAACATGGAGCTTTACGACGAGGTGCTCGACGCCTCGCCCATCGACCAGGGCATCTACACCCACGGCCGGGTCAATACCGCGGGACCGGTGGCCGAGTCCCTGGAGCGCATCCAGGCTGCCGTGGCCGCCGAGCTCACCGCCGGACGCCTGCCGGTGGTGCTGGGCGGAGAGCACACCGTCACCGTGGGGGCACTAAAGGCCATGGTGGAGCGCCACGGCACCGGGTTCACCGTATTGGCCCTGGACGCCCACCTGGACATGCGCGAGGAGTACGAGGGCGAGCGCCTGAGCCACGCCACGGTGATGCGCCGGGCCCATGAGATGGGCCTGGAGGTGCGCTGGGTGGGGGCGCGCTCCTGCTCCCAGGAAGAGATCGACTTTCTCAGGCAGCAGGGCACCGAGCCCCTGTGGGCCCATGAGACCCACGCCGATCCCCATTGGATCGACCGCGCCCTGAAAGGCCTGAACGGACCGGTCTATATAAGCCTGGACATCGACGGCCTGGACTCGGGCATCATGCCCGCCACCGGCACCCCGGAGCCGGGCGGCCTGTCTTGGCAGCAGGCCACCGCCTGGCTGACGGCGGTGTGCGCCCGCCACCAAGTGTTGGGCCTGGATTTGGTGGAGCTGGCCCCCCTGGCCGGGCAGATCGCCTGGGACTTCACCGCCGCCCGCCTGCTTTACCGGGCCCTGGGCCTAATTTTCAGAGGTACCCTATGAGCCGCAAAATGGCTGGAGAGCCCATTGCCCCCGCCCCCCTGGCGGGAGGCCTTACCACCGCCCAACTGGTGGACAACTACTTTTTGGCCTACAACGCCGCCCGCCTGCGCGAGGCCTGCCGCCTGTGGGCCCGGCGCATGGCCCGGCCCGAGGTCACCGTGGGCATGAGCCTCACCGGCGCCCTGACCCCGGCCGGGCTGGGGGCCTCCTGCCTGGTGCCCCTGGTGCGCCGGGGCCTGGTGGACTTCATCGTGAGCACCGGGGCCAACCTCTACCACGACGCCCACTTCGCCCTGGGCCTGGGCCTGCACGTGTCCAGCCCCTTTGCCGACGACGCCGCCCTGCGCCGCGAGGGCCTGGTGCGCATCTACGACATCGTCATGGACTACACGGTGCTCTTAAAAACCGACTCCTTCTTCAGGGAGATGATCAAGGCGCCGGAGTTTCAGCGCAGCATGGGCAGCGCGGAGTTTCACTACCTGGCCGGCAAGTACCTGGCCGAGCGCCAGCGGGTCTTGGACCTGGGCGATTACAGCCTCTTGGCCGCTTGTTATGAGATGGAAGTGCCGGTGTACGCGGCCAGCCCGGGCGACAGCAGCATCGGCATGAACGCGGCCGCCCTGGCGCTGACCGGCTCGGCCTTTGCCTGGGAGGTAAACCGCGACGTCAACGAGACCGCGGGCCTGGTGCTCATGGCCAAGCGCGGTGGGGGCAAAACCGGAGTGGCCATCCTGGGCGGCGGGGCGCCCAAAAACTTCATGCTGCAAACCGAGCCCCACATTCAGGAAGTGCTGGGCATCGACGAAAAGGGCCACGACTACTTTTTGCAGATCACCGACGCCCGCCCGGACACCGGCGGCCTTTCCGGGGCCACCCCCTCGGAGGCGGTGAGCTGGGGCAAGGTGGACCCCGAGGGCCTGCCCGACACCGTGGTCTGCTACACCGACACCACCATCGCCCTGCCCATCATCACCAGCTATCTGGCCGAGACGGTGGGCAGCCGCGAGCCCAAGCGCCTCTACGCCCGCCGCGAGGAGGCCCTGGAGCTTCTGAAGAAAGAAGCCAATATTTAGGTAGGAACTCTAGGTAGCGATTAGGCTTTGGGCCAGGCTCTGGCCCAGGGCTTCGGCCTGGGCCATCACCTCGGTGTCCTGGGTCACCCGGCCCCTGGCGAACACCCCGTACACCGGCAGCTCGGCTACGATCTCATAGCCCAATGCCTCTAACGGCAGGCGCATACTCTCCAAGGTGCGCTGGAGGCCCGCGTCGCCGGGGTGCTGCTCAGCCACCGCCATAAGCCCGGCCTTGCGCCCCTGCCCGGCCAAGCGGCTGGACCACTCGCCGGGGCGCTGCTCCCCAAAATTATAATAAGGATAGAGCCGGTCGAAAAAGGCCTTGATCCAGGCGGTGACGTTGTAATTATGCACCGGGCTGGCCAGGATGAGCCCCCGGGCGCTCTCCACCTGGGGGTAGATAAGGCCCATGCCGTCGTGGAACTTGGCGCAGGTCTTGGCCTTGCGGCAGGCCTCGCAGCCCACGCAGGCGGAGAAAGTATAGTCGCGCAAATGCAGCGCCTCGGCGGGGCATAGGCGTGAGGCGCCCTCCACGGCGGCGGCGATGAGCTTGTCGCTGTTGCCGCCCGCCCTAGGGCTGCCCCCCACGGCCAGGATGGTGTGTTGCATGCTATGCGGCTCCAGTGCGAAAAACGGGGCAGGACCGCCCCAAAAGGGCCTCTAGGTGCAACGACTCTCGCGGGTTCGACAAGTTTTGTCACTATGCCCTGGAAAAATTACCTAAGGGGAAGCACCCAGGTCGGACAATAGTTTATGCCAGGAGCGATTCTTTTCAAGCAAGCTTGCCGCCTCGTGGATCATCATTTCCACCTGGGACGGTTTTAAATGGAAGCTTGTGGGGATTGCCATGAGTTTCTTCAAGCGCTCCGGGTCGGTTTCGTCTCCCAGGTTCAACTCGATGTAGTAAGTTTTAGGAAGGCGGGCACCGCCTTGCACCCCCTTGGCGCCGGTTTCCTGCAGTCTTTTTTTCAGTAGTTCCGCCAACCGCTCCCTGGTCTTTTGACTGCGCTCCAGAGTCAGATTCTCCATGGAAACGGTGCCGGTCTTAAAGGCCACCTCCAGGGTTCCCGGTGGATCGGACTCCAGGTCGATGCCCTGGGGTGGGTTAACCTGAGAGTTGACCGTTATAACCACCAACCGTTTGATCTTGGGCAGACGGTCGTACAGCGCGCCCCTGGCCAAGGAGGCCAGGATGTAATCCAGCCCCAGGTTGTCGGCCAAGCCTCCGTCCACCAAGTGCAGGTAATGGTGCTGGTCATAGTCGTTTCGGTAGATGGCCTGGCTGTTAGCCCAATAGTAACGCTCCCGGTTCAAATTCCAGTCCTTGAGCCCCATGGCAACTTCTATAGGCATGTTGAAGGAACACTGGGGGTAGTTTTTCAAGGTAATGGGGGTTAACAGGATGGGAAAGGCGCTGGAGGCGGCCACGGCCCGGGCCACCGGAAAATCATCGATCCTTGAGCAAAGGAAATCAAAGTAGTTCTGGGTAAAGGTGAAGCGGTAGCCGGTGTACATATTGGTGGCGTTTAGGGCGATGAAAGGGTGAGAGCCGCGTTTGATCAGATCGGAGAATTTCTTGTCCTCATAAATATTCTTGCCGTACAGCTCCGCCGCCATATCCGAGCGGTCGAACCAGGGCGACATCAGGCTGAAAAAGTAATAGGGATTGAATATGGTTTGGGCCATGGTGAGTTCGTAATTTTGATGCAGGAACTTGGCCGGGAATTCCCGCAGGGTCTTTTCCTGGCCGAACAGGCCGAAATAGGCCGCGGTAAAGGAGCCTCCGGACACCGAGGAAATCAGGTCCACCTCGTCTAATATTGATTTGTCACTCTGGCCCGGAAGAGGGGTGGCCGCCAGCTTTTTAAGGGCCCCATAAGAAAAGGCCGCCGCGCGGGTTCCTCCACCTGAAAACGCCAAGGCGATGAACAACTCGTCCTGACCGGCCACCACGGCAGGTTGGCGGTATCCTTGTTGGGGATCTACACTTGGCCAATGAGCATTTTCAGGGTAGTGAGCGCAGCCGGATACCACACTCAAACAAAGTAAGACCATCAAGGCAAGGAAGCATCCACAACGGGCCGCATGACTACCTTTCATTGGCTACCCCTCCAAGACTCCTAATCCTCTAGATTAAATTCCACCTCTCTAATTTCCTCATCCTCCAGGCTGAGGGCTATTTCTTGTTCTTCTGGGGAAAAGTTGGGCGGATCCACCAAACTAATCCTATGGTGGCCAGCTTCCTTGTAGATGATCTCACCGGTGTAGCGTGCGCTCGGACGGCTGTTGATTATCACTTCGCGGTCTTGGTTGTTGCCTTGATCATCCAGCAGCCATACCCTGAACTCAAGTAAACTCATGGCGTCCTCCATTGGGCGCGAGCCCTTGCTTAATCCCCCATAGCCCTGGGCCATATGAGCTTGTCGCTGTTGCCGTTTGCCTGGGGGCTGCGACCCACGGCCAGGATCTCGGCGGCCATGTTTTCTCCTTGGGACGCACCCTTAATTAGCTCATGCGTCCAGTCCATGTGTCGAATACCGGCACATCGTTGTCGCGCTCACCCGGTTTATAAATGGTCACATAGGTCATATCTTTCCATGCCATAAACCCATTGCCCTTGACGCAACGATGATATCGCCTTCTCCAGGTGCCTGTATTCAGGTAAACACGTTCAATTTCTTGGTTGTCTGGTGCATAACCCCTTTTTATTGGGGATTGCAGGGGTTCGTGGGTGTGGCCCATGATTACAAAGCGAAAATCTCTGTCCAAGTTTGCAAAAAGCTCCGACGCTCCCTTGATGTGATCATCTTCCAGCGCCAGCCGCAACCTAAGCCGGGAAATTTTTTCCATCAAGCCACTAAAGGACAAACATTTGAACTTTTTCAAAAGGAAAAAAACCGCCTGAATTTTGTCGGCTTCGTCAAAAATGTCCCCCCACCGGTCATGACGGTCCATCCAATCCTTGACAAAAGGCAGTTCCTCAAACTCCTCCACGGTAATATCGATAGCGTCCTCCACTGCCTGCTTAAGAGCAGGAAATACCTCCACTTGGTACAACAGCCATTCAATAGTTGCGTAAAACGGCCTGACGTTACCAAGTTGCTGAAAATTAGCTTTTAGTCTTTCTCTTTCCTTGGCGGTCAGACCGGGAAGGCTTTTTGCCACCTTCTCCGAAACCTTAACGGGAATGCGGCTAATCAACTCCGTGGTGATAGGATCGCCGATGGGAACTGCGTCATAATCGTCCTTATCAAATTTCTCGGTTAACTCGAAATTGTATTTATCAAATTCGTGTCCGTGCCTAGCCAGCACCCCGTGGTTAAGATCCATGAAAAAATTGTCAAAACGCATCTGCGAGGCGCCCAGCCCCAAGGCTTTTCGTGCACGGGACCTGGAAGAGCCATATAAGTTGAGGAGCCGATCATGGTTGCCTGGCACGTAAATCAATTCCGGCTCCAGCGTGCCCTTTTCCCCTATTACTTTGAGGCCCGCCTTTAGTGCCTTCAGTTGCCCCTGGCTCTTCTTGATCACATTGGAAAGCACCGTGTTCACATGACCTTCCAATACCCCGGACGCAGGCGGAGACATGGACCAAGGGCGCTCGTCCGGCTGCACACCGAACCAGTATTCGGTGCGGAGCACGTCAAAAATATCCCCTAAAAGGACCACCTTAAGCTCTTTGATCTCCTTGCGCCGCTCAAGAAACCATGCCAGATCCTCTGTGAAAAGCTCAAAGGCTCTGGCGTCGACATTATGTTTGCCGGCGGTTTCATCCACGAAATGAAGGTCGCTAATGAAAACAATCATAATTCCCTTCTCCCTTGGTTGTGTCAGCGGCCGGCCTTGATGGATCGCTGAATGTGACGGCCCAAAAGCACGAATCCCGCCGCGAATATTCATCGCGGCCAGGCGATCATGGCGCTGGGGGCAGGCTTTATGGTGGCGCTGCAGCAAACGTCATAATTGCAGTCTTAAGTACTAGTAGTAGTAAAAGTCTCCCTGCATGGCGCTTTTTACGCGTCTAGCCTGCCGTCTATAAAAAAGTCCAGCCAAGTGCTGTATTCAAAGCTGTTTTGAGTAAGTCCATGATGGCGTTGATAATTTTTTCGATGGTTAAAATGGCCAGACCAACCAGCAGCCATTTAAGGCCATTCACCAAGTCTCTAATCATGCCGCGATACACTTCGGCATTTTGATCATTGAGTACGCCTTCGTCGGACAATTTTTCGATTTCCACGGCTTGGGAAGCGATGGCGGCAGTCTGGGCCGACAGAACTCCTCTGTAATTCCCCCAATCATCAGTCAATATATCCTTGGTCGTATCCAACATCTCTTTGCCTAGGGCAATAGGATCAATCGACATGGCGATTCCTCCAACAAGTTATTTGTCTTTGCCGACGCTTCTAGCGGCCTTTTTTTCTTTTTCTAAGAACATTAAGTTTTGGAAAAAGCTACCGGCTTGCCTTGAATGAATGCCAATTTGACTTATACTCAGGGATTTATTATCAGCGCTTGAAATAGCGTGATCCAAAGCCAAGCGATAAATCGACTTCCAGAGGAGGTGAAGTTGACACAATGTAACCAGGCTGACGTCATTCAGAGCATCACCCAAGGCTTCGGCAAATTTTTGATTGCAGCGGCATTTCAGGATGTCTAAGTCATGTGATCCGAACACCACAGCTTTTCTCCGCTGCCATACTTCTTCAAATCTGGCCCTGTATTTTTTAGCCAACACATCAATTTTATTACCATATTTATCTTTTACTGGAGTAGTTTCCAACGGACACAACTTTAAATTCTCATCTTTTTTATCTGTCTGGGTGCCAGTTGGTTTGGGAACGGATTTGCAATTTTCGTTTCCTATCCCAGGGATTGGTGTCTTGGCTGTTTTCATCGCCTGGACATTAGTACGATTGACCAAAAACTGCATGTTTCTTATAACCACTCCGTCATAAAATTCGGTCGAAGCCGGATCGCAATATTTCGGCTTATCCATTGCCAACTTGATTAGAAACGCGTCGTATTGTTGCTGGAAAGTTACCAGTTGTTTGTCAAACACTTCGTCGTATTCACTGGCCAACCTAACCGGGCATCCGGCGATGCACATTACGGTTGCGATCAGCACAACCGCTGTGGAAACTTGTATTAACCACTTTTTCATGGCTTTCCTCCCCCTTTCTTATTTGCCCCCAAACCACAAAACCCGGCCGCGCATTCACCGCAGCCGGGCAGTCTTGGCCCG
>JAHLLJ010000033.1 GCA_020444205.1 Deltaproteobacteria bacterium
AAAATCCCCCGGTCCTTGTGGCCTTGCGAGTTCGAGTCTCGCCTCCGGCACCAAAAAAATTAAGCAGTTACGACCAAGGCCGGTTCTCGCGAACCGGCCTTGGTTTTTGTCGGGGAAGCATGGGGGAAGCAAATGGGAGCGTTTCGGAGGGGCTTTCTTGATTGTGCTTCAGCCTGTTCTTGCCGATTGATTCCACCGTCAGCATCTTCTTAGGTGTAGCTGCTAAAGAGGTTGTTCACAGGATTCCAGAAGTAGAGACTGGTGATTGCGACATCAACCGTCTTTGCTTTGGAGGTTCCCGTGAACAACCCACATCAGAATGCCAGGACCACGTTTTGTAGTCGAGTCCTGATTGTGTAGAGGGTTTTGAAGGAAGGGAAAAGCGTCAAGGAAGTGGCCGCGGCTTTGGGCGTAAGCCATCGCACGGTTTACAAATGACTGGCCCGCTACAGGGCCGGTGGCCGGGACGCTTTGTATGATCGAAGCTCTCGGCCCCGCCGCAGCCCCCGTCGTCTGCCGGTTAGGCGGGTGGCCACCATTGCGGCCATGCGGTGTATGCGCATGAACTCGCCGCAGATAGCCTTTTCTCTTTCCATGCCTCTTTCCACGGTGACGCTTGAGCTGCGGCGTTTGGGCCTGAATCGTTTGCCGCGTCTGGAGCCCAGGCCGCCTGTGATCCGCTACGAGCACAAGGCTCCAGGCGACATGATCCATTTGGATATCAATAAGTTGGGGAGGATAGACGGGGTGGGGCACCGCATCCATGGGGACCGCTCACGTCTTCAGAGGGGGGCAGGCTGGGAGTACCTCCATGTGTGCGTGGACGACCATAGCCGCCTGGCCTACACCGAACTGCTGCCCGATGAGAAGGCCACCACTGCCACCTGCTTCCTGCTTCGCGCCGCAGATTGACACTGCAGCATGGCCTTGTCCAGACTCAGATCGGCCACAAGACGCTTGAGTTTACGGTTTTCCTCCTCCAGCTGCTTCAGGCGCCTGAGCTCGCCAGGGCCCATGCCGCCGTACTTCTTCTTCCATCGGTAGAAGGTTTGCTCGCTTACCCCCTTTCCTCCTTCTCTGAAAGTAGTGTGCCGGAGACAGTACCTTTGGCAAGGAGAAAGAATCAGTATTAATCCATACGATTCTTAAGTATTGCTTCTATCTGATTGATCATTTCCAGATTAATATCCGCATTTAACCCAACACCGTACAAGAATATTAGAACAACCAAGAGAAAAGCGGTGAAAACTACGATCCATCTATTCTTCAGATAGTTTTTTATGGGCTTGAAATTATAATAGATGTGAAATATTCCTGCGATGGACATAACTAAGCCAAAAAGGTTATGTACCAGATGCATCCTGAGCATGAGCTCAAAACTACCTATGAATATCATCATCATACCGGAAGTTGCTAATGCGATAAATGATACTCCGATTGTTATTGAAATATACCTTTTCATCCTATACCTCTCTATAGAACCATTCAGAAAAACCGCACCTGACTCGTCCTACGTGGTTCCAATAGATCAATGAGACAATCGTCAACCCATTCGCCACATCTCTTGCGATGTCGTCAGTCAATGACCGGTATCACATAGATACGCATAGCTTCATCGACAATACCACCTCGTTCGTAAAAGGCACGTAGATTACCTGCCCCCGATCAATGTACAATTACTAGAGTTAGACCCTGATCAACTTGACCTTCCCCCAAATTCTGTACCAGCGGAAGGGTTAGGATTTTAGGCCCACCGCGATCAGGGGTATGGGTTCGGGAGACTCCCAGCTTTGGACAAAAGCCCTAGGGTCTGATTGCCCAAAGAGCTGTGAGGACGCTCCCAGTTGTCGTCTCTCCTCCACGCCTCGATCTAGTATGTTTCCTAACCAGGGTATGGCAGACTGCCACGATCTTGGGACAAATGAAACCCGTATCGAAGTCTTAGTCGTCATACCCTTGCTTCCTTTAAACCCGGACAGTTGCATGGGACGTTTGAGCCCGCATTTTGCTAGGCAGGGAAGAGGAACCAATGAAACCTGATGAATTTTTCGTTGGGATTGATGTCTCCAAAAAGCTGCTGGACGTCTGTGTAATCCCAGACGGCGGCACCAAGAAGGTGGAGAACAACCAAAAGGGCTTTGACCGCTTGGTTGAATGGCTAAGCAAATACAGCGGTGCGCTGGTGGTCTTGGAAGCCAGCGGGGGCTTGCAGAGCGCGGTGTGTGGAGCCCTGCACGAGGCCGGCTTCAAGGTGGCGGTGGTCAACCCCCGCCAAGTGCGCGACTTTGCCAAAGCCATGGGAATCCTGGCCAAGACCGACAAGATTGACGCCGCGGTGCTGGCCGCCTTCGCGGACAAGGTGCGGCCGGAGCCAAGGCCCCTGAAGGACGAACAATCCCAGTGCCTGACTGATCTGATGACCCGCCGCCGCCAGCTTTTTGACATGGTGGTGATGGAAAAGAATCGCTTGGCCAGAGCCAGCAAATCCATCAAACGCAAGGTCAGGCTCCACCTAGATTGGCTTGAGAACCAACTGGCGGAGCTGGACCAGGAGATGGACGACTTTATCAAAGGCAGCCCCATTTGGCGGGCCAAGGAAGATTTGCTTAAAAGCGTGCCTGGAGTGGGCGACGTGCTTGCCCGCACCCTTTTGTCTTCCCTTCCAGAACTGGGCAGCTTGAACCGGCAGCGGATCGCGGCCCTGGTCGGAGTCGCTCCCTTCAACCGGGACAGTGGGAAGTATAGCGGTCAGCGTGGTTGCTGGGGAGGCAGGGCGGTTGTAAGGCAAGCCTTATACATGGCTACCTTTGCGGCTAAACGCTTCAATCCTGTCATCAAAGCGCATTATGAAAAACTGAGAGGACAAAACAAGAAATTCAAAGTCGCCATGGTCGCATGCATGCGAAAGCTGCTGGTCACACTCAACGCCATGGTGCGCGACAATAAACCCTGGGAACCGCTTCCCGCTTGACAAGGAACACAGTTGCTTGGATTGGGCATCCTGCAGCGAGGCAAACCAATTTTGATTCAGGCACTCCAGGCGGAATTTGCCGTTGAAAGACTCAATGTAGGCATTATCAGTGGGCTTGCCAGGCCGGGTAAAGTCCAATTCTTCCCCGTTGCGATAGGCCCACTCGTCTAAGGCCCGCGAGGTAAACTCGGGACCATGGTCCACGGTGATCATCGTGGACAGCCCATGGAGGGTCTTCAGACGGTCCAAGACCATCGCCGCCCGCTTGCCGGTGATCGAAACCCCCACCTCAATGGCCGGGCTAACCCGGGTAAAGTTATCCACTATCGTTAAGGCTCGAAAGCGCCGGCCATCGTGCAGGCTGTCCGATACGAAATCCATGCTCCAGCGCTCATTGGGGCACCTGGCCACGGGTACCAGCCCGCGCACCTGGCTGGGCCGCTTCTTGGAGCGCTTCAGCCGCAAGGACAGACCCATCTCGCGATAAAGGCGATACACCTTCTTATGATTGACTACCCAGCCCTCCCTCAAAAGCAGCACATGCGAGCGACGGTAGCCGTAGCGCACCCTTGAGGCGGCCAGGTCTTTAAGCCTGATGCGCGGGGCTGTGTCATCCCTGGCCTGGCTTTGGTATCGCTGGGTGGATCGGGCGATCCGGATCAAATGGCAAGCCCGGCGCTCGCTCACCTGAAGCCCTGTGGTCAGAAAATCCACCACCAATTGCTTCTGCGCCGGTTTCAAAACTTTTTTCGCAGTACCTCCTGGAGCAGATGCTTATCCAGGGTCAGGTCGGCCACCAACTGCTTGAGCTTGGTGTTTCCCTTCTCCAACTCCTTGAGTCGGCGCAGCTCGGCCACTCCGATGCCTGCGTACTTACGCTTCCAGCGGTAGAAGCTCTGCTCGGTCACCCCCATCTTGCGGCAGATCTCAATCACTGGCGTGCCCGCTTCGGCCTGCCGAAGGGCAAAGGTGATCTGCTCCTCGGTGAACTTGGACTTCTTCAACGCGGTCCTCCTCTCTACAGACCGCGATTGTACTTAAATCCTAACTCAAACTAGTGGATCAGGATTCGGGGGGCAGGTCAAACTTTCTTTCTTAGAAGGCCCGGTAGGCAGCCCACGGTATTTTGGGGCAAGACGGCCTCTGGAGCAGGCGGCTGGCAGCCCAGGGACATGTGGGGTCGGAAGGTATTGTACTCCACCCGCCAGTTATCGATGAGCACCTGGGCCTCCCTGATCTTGCCCAGTTGCCTTAGAGCCGCGCCCGACAGATGGACTTGAATCATCTAGCAGGCCGCCGGTTTCTGTTTCTTGGAAAACAACAGTACATACGCCTTCCTGAACACGATCAGGGCCGATAGGGCCAGGAAGGAAGCTGAAATCGGCTGGGTCACTAGGATGCTCCACGACCCTTTGGACACCATGAGGGACCGCCTAAGCCCTTCTTCGGCTATCGGCCCCAAGATCAGCCCCATGACGATGGGAGCCAGGGGGAAATTATATTTATTCAAAATATAGCCCACTACTCCAAACACACATGAGATGCCGACGTCGAAAAGGGATGAGTTGATTGAATAGGCGCCTAGGAAGGAAAGCACCAGAATGACGGGTACCAGAATGGCTTCTCGGATTTTAAGCACGGATGCGAAAATCTTGGCGCCATAAAATCCCACGAACAAAACGAGGACGTAGGTCACCATCATCGTCGCGAAAATGGCGTTGACAAAATCCAGAGACTCAATGAACAGCATGGGGCCGGGGATAAGGCCATGGACCAAAAAGGCCCCTAGCATAATGGCGGTTATGGCATCGCCGGGTATGCCAAGGGCGAGCACGGGGATCAAGGCCCCTCCGGTGACCGAGTTGTTGGATGACTCAGAGGCAATGATGCCTTCGACATAACCAGTGCCGAATTTTTCCGGAGTCTTGGAGGCCCTTTTGGCCTCGGAATAGGACACAAAAGTAGAAATCGAGGAGCCGGTACCGGGAATCGCGCCTACCGCCGTGCCGATCAAGGACGATTTTAAAAGCGTGAGCTTATAGCCCAATACATCCTTGAAGCTTGCCAGTAGTCCGGTGCGTTTTTCCATGTTTTGAAGATGGACCGGTTTGGTGCCCTTTTCTGTCAGGGCCAACGCTTGGGAAATAGCGAAAAGACCGACGAGAACTGGTAGCAAAGGCAGCCCACGGGACAAATCAAGTATGCCGAAGGTGAACCGCTCCGCCGTACCCATCTTATCCTGTCCGACCGTGGAGATGATCAGGCCCAGGGTGCCCATGGCTATGCCCTTGGCAAAGGATCCCTTCTCGCTAGTGGTGACCACCATGATGATGCCGAAAATGGCTATGGCGAAGTACTCGGTATAGCTGAATTTCAGGGCAACCGCCGCGATCAGGGGGGCGCATAAGGTCAGTAAAATAACACTGATCACCCCACCCAAAAAGGAGGCCACCACCGCCGCGTTCATGGCCCGGTGCGCCTCGCCGTTGCGGGCCATGGGATAGCCGTCCATGATGGTGCAGATGGCGGCGGGGCTACCGGGGGTGTTGATAAGGATGGCGCTAACCGAGCCTCCGTAAAAAGAGCCGCAATAAACCGCGATCAGCATGCTGATGCCGACCACTGGGCCCATGGTGAAGGTCAAGGGCAAAAGCACTGTGATGCCCACCATGGCCCCGACCCCGGGCAGAACGCCCACCACAATTCCCAAGGGCACGCTGAACAACAGGGTAAAAAGAAGGTTGATATCTAGAACCGCGTTCCATCCACCGATGATTCCCGCAAGCATGACAGCACCAATAGTCCTTTTTTAGAAGAGGCAGCTGGTGGGGAGATAGATATCCAGCAGCCCCTGGAACAGATAGTAGGTGACCAGCGACAATACCGGCGGAATGGTTGCGAGCTGCCAGATTGTACGCACGCCTAAGATATAAAATGTCAGGCCCAGATAGATGATCGTGGCCGGGATGTAGCCCACCAAGAGGCTCAGGCAGATGTACAGCATGAAAAGAATCAACATCACGAAGGGAAGGCCCTGGAAAAGCTTGGGCCGCGGCGTGTCATCAGCTGGGATTTTGGCCATTTTTCTTAAAGATGACACGATGATGAAGATGGACACAGCCAGTAGGGCCAATAAAAACAGTCGGGGGAAAAAGGCGGGCCCCAGGTCTCCGGGTACCGACTCCAATTGTTGGGAGGAGAAATGGTAAGTGAACAGGTAACTTCCCATACTAAAAAGAGATAAACAAAAACCGATAATCAAATCTTGACGAGCCCGCATTCGTATATCTTGCATCTTGTCCACTTACCATTTCTCCGGATTTAAGTTTCGTTCAGCAAGCTAACCATCAGGTGTTGCGAAACGATTTGGCCACTTACTTGCTTACCTTGAATTGGTTGTAGTATTTGACGTCGCGCTTTATCTTGGCGGCAAAATCCTTGGAGTTCAAATACTCGACGGGCAGTTGGATTTTCTCCATGGCCGCCACGAACTCCGGGCTCTTCACGGCCTTGGTAAAGGCCTCCTCTAGCTTTTTCCTGACCGCCGGGTCCATGCCCTTGGGCCCGAAGATGCCGCACCAGTTTTGGGGATAGGTCTTGATGCCGTCTTCTTTCACGGTGGGCACTTCCGGGGCGAACTTCAATCGCTCGCCGGCAAACAAACCGAGGATGTTCAGCTTGCCCGCCTTCTTGAATCCCAGGACTCCCGCATAGACGGCCACGGCTATATCCACGTGTCCTCCCACCGCCGCCGCCACCCCTGGCGCCAGCCCCTTGAAGGGGATGCCGGTCAGCTTGATGCCGGACTGGGTCTCCAGGGCCTTCATCATCAAGTAGGGGATGGAACCTTGTCCGGGATGGGCGAAGGAAACCTTGCCCGGGTTTTTCTTGGCATAGGCAACGAGCTCGGGCACGGTCTTGTAGGGCTTGTCCGCCCCGGCGACCAACACGATGGGGAAATAGGTGAACTGGACTATCGGATCGAAATTGCTGGGTTTGTAGTTAATCTGGGGGTTAAAGACAGTTTGGGTCACAGCGGGGCCTGTTGGGAGCGAGCCAAGCTCGTACCCGCCCTTGCGGGCGCGCGCCACCGTGGAGGCGCCAAGGGTTCCCCGGCCTCCGGTGACATTGGACACCTTCACGGGCTTTTTGAGCACCTTGGAGACGACATCGGCCAAAATCCTGGTGGAAACGTCTCCACCAGACCCCGCCGGGAAGGGATAAATCAAGCGAATGGGTTTGGTGGGGTATTCCCCGGCCATAACCAAGCCATTCGATCCGAGTAGCAATAGGCTGCCCATTAACAAAAATACCGCCATTGCCGCTATGGGATGAGTTGTTTTGCGCATTATACTCGTCTCCTTTTGCTGTGCGGTCGATTCAAGTGTCATTCTATGTTTCCGCCGATAGAGACTCACTGATTGTCAACAGTAGGCCGGAAGGCGTAGGACATGATTCCGGCAATCACTATCGAGCCCAAATATAGCCAGAACAAGGGCATGAAGTCCTCCGCTCCCAGTCCCGCCGCCAAGTTGCCCGAACTGTCTAGAACGGCGCCGGCCAAGGGCTGAAAGATTGCGCTGCCGGCCATTGGGAATAGGTAGAGCAAACCGGTAACCGTGCCGGCCAGCTTGAGGGGGAAGCGCTCTTTGGCCGCCGCGAAGCACACCCCCGCCGGGCCCGCGCCCACGACCCCGAAGATCAGGTTCCAGGCGCACATTTCCACCCAGGTCATCGACCCGTTGCGAGCCAACATCCACAGGGTCAAAACAGCCCAGACAACCATGCTTCCGCCCAGAACCGCACGTCGTGAAGGCACCTTGCTCGCGACCCAGGTGAAGATGAGGGGGCCGAACACCCAGCCGAAGGCGAAAAGATTAATTACTTCACCGGCTTCGGTCTTGCTCATGTTATAGGCTTGTATATAGTACGGCCCGGCCCAAAGCCCCGCGAAACTAAACAGGATGCCGCCGTTTAGAAAGAACCAACCAGCCAGCATCCAAAAGTCACGACTTCCCAAAATGATGCCAAAGGCGCGGCGCATAGGAATGGCTTCTTCGGAATCGCCTTGTTCTTGCGGCGTGGGTTCTACCTGAGGCAGGCCGAAATCCTGCGGCTTATCTCGAACCAGGAACCACACCAGTACCGCATTGGCCATGGTAAGCCCGGCGATGACCCAAAAACTGCCGCGCCAGCCGATGATTTCGCTCAGCCACGCCAGGGGGGAGCCGGCAAGAAATCCTCCCAGGCCGGCGATGGAGATTACCAAAGAGGTGCCCAACACATAATCCTTGGCCGGGAACCAGGTAGTTAAGGCTTTGTATGTGGGCACCAACACCACTGACACACCCAGTCCCACCAGCACCCGGGAAAAGAACGCCGAGGTCACTCCACCTGAAATAGCAAACAGGACCGAGCCTACGGTGGCCACCAGCATGGCTATGGTGACTAGGCGGCGCGGGCCGAGTTTGTCGCTGATTACCCCTCCGGGAGCCTGCATGAGAGCGTAAGGATAGAAGTATGCCGAAGCCAAAAGGCCGACCATGGCGCCCGAAGCCCCGAAGGAGTGCATGATGTCTTCGGCCAGGACCGCCGGGCACATGCGATGCACGTACACCAGTAGATAGGAAAAAGACAACAGCCCTAAAATGACCCAACGATAAGAAGAAGTACGATAAGCGGGCATTAATATCTCCCGTGGATTTTTTCCAAAGTTGCTAATCACTAAGCCGCGCCCCGGAGCTAACTCAACTCAGGTTTCGTTACGCTCCCAT
This sequence comes from Deltaproteobacteria bacterium, assembly GCA_020444205.1. Lineage (GTDB taxonomy): Bacteria > Desulfobacterota > Desulfarculia > Desulfarculales > Desulfarculaceae > Desulfoferula. The sequence continues at coordinate 8,746 of JAHLLJ010000033.1, forward strand.
GGGGCCACCCATTACCATGGGCCCACGGGCTTTCTAAGAAACTTCAGCGGCAAATCGCCATTTTCTCGACCTATGCCTTGCGGCGCCATCCGGCGGCGTCTCCTCAGGGTGCCTATGCCCGCAATCCCCCGAAGGGATTGCGGGCCATCCTGTCCGTGCGCTTTTGACTACATGTAGCCAAGCATACGCAACCGCTCCATGGTCGCTTCTTTGTCCTGCCTGCGGCCCGCTCTCTCCTCGGTGTTCTCCAGATCCTGCTCCCAGGCGGGTATATCGGAGTTTTTGAGGCTAGTGGTCTTGGCGCCGAGCGAACGATAGCCCTGCTCGTAAAGGGAGCAATAGGGGATGCCGAAATGCAGAGTGGCGTCCCAGATGTCCCTTTCGGTGAAGTGGAGGATGGGGCGATAGCGGGTGTGCTCGGGGGTAAGATCGGCAGCTTCCACGTCCTGGAACCAGTCGTCCTCTTCCCGGGCCGGCTGCTCGTCCCACCGAAGCCCCTGGAACACCGCCTTGACGTTGTCGTTTTCCAGGTAGGTGTTGAAAACAACCGTCTTCATGAGGTGATTACCCACATATGATTCCGCCTCGAAGGGAAATCTTTCCAAGTCGAACCCGATCCTCTTGATCTCGGCTTGGTTGCGCTCGTTCAGCTCCGACACCGTCACGTCGGCGTCCAGCGTATAGTTGGCGGCCTTCAGGACGTCTTCGTTGCGGCCCCAGTCCAGCTCCACATTCCATTCTTCGGCGTATTTTTTAAGCAACGCATCGATCTCGGGAAACGCATCGCCCTCATCGATGGTGAAGGCTTTGGGGAGAGGCAGATTGTTTTCCTGGCAAAACAGACGGCAGATATACAAAGCCAGGGTGCTGTCCTTACCGCCGGACCAAATCACACGCATATCTTTGGGATCAAATCGATCAAAGGCCATCTTGTAGCACTCTTTGGCCTTCTCAACTTTACTCTCAAGTTCAGCTATTCTTTCCGGGCTAAGATTAAGCATTTCGTTACTCCACTTTCTCTTTGAGTTATGCTTTGTCTCGGGTGGCAATTACAGACAATTTGGCTTTAAGCTCTTCTGCTTGGGGCAAATTATCCACTAAATTGCGCGATTCCTTGGGATCATTTTCAAGATCGTAGATTTCCCAAACGTCTTTGTCGTCGCGGTGAATCACCTTATACTGGGCATCCATAAAATAGTAGGCAGGTTTGTCGGTCGGCAGCATTTTGTGTTGCAGCTTACCGATGCATTCACCGTAGCAATCCGCACGAACGTCGTCCGATGTGGTCAGAAAAAATTGCCCGCGATAGCTCGGAGGCTTTTCGATACCGAACAAGTTGAGTATCGTGGGCGGCACATCAACGCCGCTGACGATATCGTCGCAAACCCGCCCCTCTTTCAAGCTTGGGTCAAAAACGATCAAGGGAACATGAGTCAATTCCGAATACATTTTGCCGTCATGAGACAAGGCACCATGTTCGGAAAACTCATCGCCGTGGTCGGAGGTAATAATTACGATGGAGTCTTCAAGCACACCGTGTTTTTGCAGAATGCCGAAGAAATCTCTCGCATACTCGTCTACTTCTATCACGTGCGCCATGTATAGCTTTTTTAGAAGCTCCACCGTTGCCGGGTCAGATGCGTCCCGGGGTAGTATCACTTCTTTGAAAAGCTTCATGTACTCGGCGCTGCTGAATGACAGGGAAGAATCTATTTGGTGAAGGTATTTCGGGTCGGGGGTATAAGGTTCATGAACATCCATGTAATGGGTCCACAGGAAGAAAGGTTTGCCCGCATCCTTGGCCATGTATGTTCCAAGCCAGCTGTCAACTTTCTGGTTGATCACATTGCCCTTAATGTATGGGTTTACCTCATCCACCTTGTCGGCCATGGAATCATAGAAAACATTCCAACCGCGATTCCACCCGAAATAGGCGCTCAAATATGGGTTGGAGTGAAACCCAGCCGTGGTAAAACCAGCCTGCTTGATTGGTTCGGAAACGACCGTTGCCTTGGGGGACAATTTGGGATAACCATCATATTCGAGGAAATACGAGGAAGTCAGGATTCCCGGGAAAGATGCCTGGGTATAGGGACCAACCGATTGGCATTTGGTAAAGCGAATAGACCGGTCCTGTATTGAGTCAATGAAAGGCGAGCATTGGGAATCGCCATAACATCCCAAGGCATCGTATCGCAAGGTATCTATAGTGAGAAGTATTACATTTTTCATGGTGCGTCTCTCGGCTCCAAGCAGGATTTAAACCAGATTCGGTGTCACTCCAACACCACTATCTGAGCGCATCGATCAATAGCCCAGGTGCTTAAGCCTATCGGCCACTAATTGGGCCTCGTCCTCGTCGCTTTGGCTGTCACCTTTGCATTGCAGGACCCACTTGAACTCATTCGGGTCCATCAATCTTTCATTGAGCTTGCCGTAGTCAGCGGCATAGCGGTAGGCCCGGTAGACCATGTTGGTCCAACCCAGGTAGGTGGGCTGATAGTCAAAGTACAGCGGGTTTACAAACTCCCAGACGATTTCCTTGTCACGAGTGACTTCGAAAATCCTGCCCTTGGTGGCTTCGCAGATCAGGGTATTGCCGTTGGGTAGACGCTGGGCGCTGGAGCAAATGGGCGAATAGAAAGAGGTTATGGTTTCCGCTTTATATTCCCATTCAATCTCATTGGTCTCGGGATTGACCTCCAAAACCCTGGAAGACGATGCCGCCACGTTGTCGGTGCTGGGGCAGTGGAGCCCATTGTCGAAAACCAAAATGTTCCCGTTTTCCACCATGGTCGGGCAGTGCTGGTGTCCCAGGTTGCCCGGTCCCCACACCCATTTGAAATCGCCGGTCTTCTTGTCCACGATGGCGATGGTGTTGATATGGCGAAAGCTCAGAAGAATGTCGCCATTTGGGAGGGCGAACATGGAGTTGACGTAGGTCCAAATCATGCGGGAGCACAGAGGGCACAAGATCTCCCTCTCAAAATCCATGTGCTCGTGGGCCAGCCACTCCCAAACCACCTCGCCCGCTGGGTTGATTTCGCGGATGCCATCACTCCACATCACCCCCTGGCGCTCGCTGCCGGGGATGCCGCCCTTAACCTGGGCGGTTACTTCGGCCGGCAAGGGAATCAAGAAGTTGACCAGGGTGTTTCCGTTTTCCAGACGGGAGCAGTCATGCAGGTTAAGGTAGGTGTCGCCGTACTTCCAAACCAGGTTGCCGTCCCAGTCCAACTCCAGCCACTCTCCACCGCAGGCCGGGATGTCGGCCACCGGGGAATCGGTGTATCTGCTGCCGATGAGCAAGTTGCCATTGGGAAGCAGAGAGGCATCGCCAATAAGACCGGGCATCCTCCAACGGTGAACGAACTGACCATGCATGTTGATCAACCACATGTCCCGAGACCCACGAGGACCGAAAAGGGTATACCCGTCGTAGGCTTTCGAGGGATCGTAGCAAGCAACTGATTTCGGATTAGTCCCTATGGCTAGCATCGGCTATTTTCTCCGTATAATAGAGTTACAAGATGTTTATAAACTGTTATTCCGTGGTGCTAGTAACTAGCAAGAACGAAGCCAAAACTCCGCGCCGCCGCCTTCCCCCAGCAGCCCTAGCTTACCTTTTGATATTATTGCCAAAATAAAGTTGGCCCGGAATTAAAAGAGCACGGCGTCGACTGGATAATTTTTTCAACTTAAAGGGATGTTCGGTAACAACCAATCATTTCAAATTCTTATTGTATGTGTTACTGCGCATGGCACGCCTCCTTAGAGGTAACACTCGGCGCTTTACGCAGAACACGGCAGGCGTACTACCGTACATTTCGCGGCAAGTTAAAGCGGATTTCAGGGAAAAATGCAAAATAGATCGGCGAAGAAAATACTTTAGGCTTAAAGACAACAGAATCCTTTGAGTGTCACTTGGCTCGAAAATATCTTCCGCCTTTGGCGAGGACTTCGGCCCTGTGGCTCAAGAATTTCCTGTATGCATATTTCAGCTCGCGACTGAATGTATAACCGCGACGTCGGTCATGGCGGTCTTTTGGCTACTCAACTCCTCAGGGAACCTAGGTTCTGGGAGCGCCATTGCGCTCGGATTTACTCGCTTCCCAGTGCCGTCCACACTCCATTGAGGTATCGCCGATCACCTCTACCCAAGCGTCTCTTTGGCAATCACCACCTCCTTTCAGTGGCTCATGCCTCGTAAGCCTCAACCGTTATAAAGACTGCATACGGTAATAGCGCGGATTGAGGCCATGACGTTTTACGAGCCTCTGGACCGAGGTGCGCCGCATGCCTATGGTTTGGGCGATGTTGGTGATGTTCCCCTGGTGCTCACACAACATGAACTCGAAATATTGTTTGCAAAACTTAGCCAGCACCTCCTGTTGCAACTCCTGGTAATCACCGCCGGCAAGGTTAATCTTCACCTGAATGACATTGCTCCGGCTAGCCCGAGTTTTCGATGCCGCCACACCAGGTAGATCCTGACTGTCCCCCAGAATCAAGGCGCGTTGGGTTTCATTCTCCAACTCACGGACGTTGCCGGGCCAGTCGTAATCCTTCCTGGCCTCGAGGGTGGCGCGAGCCCCTTCGGGGATGGCGGCCAAGCCTAGCTTGGCGGCGTAATAATGCAAAAAGTGGTCGATGAGAACGGAGATGTCTTCACGGCGCTTGCGCAAGGGGGGCAGCGTGATTTGGATAACATTCAATCGGTGAAACAGATCGCGCCGGAAGGTGCCCCGGTCGACCATTTCCTCCAAATTGCGGTTGGTGGCGGCGATTATGCGCACGTCCACTTTTTTGCCCTGGGCAGTGCCCAGCTTGGTGACCAAGTGGTCTTCCACCACCCGAAGCAGTTTTCCCTGCAACTCCAGGGGCAGCTCGCCAATCTCATCTAAAAAAATGGTGCCGGTGTCGGCGGTTTCAAAGTAGCCCTTGCGGTCGGAGTGGGCACTGGTGAAAGAGCCCTTTACGTGCCCGAAGAGTTCACTTTCCATCACCGAGGGGGCAAGAGCAGAGCAATCGGCCACCACGAACGGGCGATTGGCCCTTGCGCTGTTGAGGTGAATCTGCCTGGCCACCACTCCCTTGCCGGTTCCGCTTTCGCCGTGGAGCAGCACATTGCAGTCAACTGGGGCCACGCTCTTTATGAAACGCTTGACCTCCAACATGGGGCCGGAGTTGCCCAGTAGTTGGAGCCGACCGTGCCGTTGCTCCGCCTGAGAAGGCATTTTTCTCAGGTTTCTTGGGGCGACTCTTTTTTCGCCCAATCTCGTCACTGTGTGCGGCAGTTCCTCGGTGTTGAAAAGCATCGTCAGGTAATCGTTCGCCCGTATGTCTTCCGCTTCTTTGAGATCAGATTCAGTTTTAGCTAGTGGGCACATTCCATCAAACCTCGGGTTTGGTTGAGCCTCTTACCTAAAGGCTTCAACTCAGATTGTGGCGCCTCCCGCGCCGTATGGTCGATTTCTTGACAAGGCATATCGCCTCGGCGGCGTCCTGGGCACGGCCTTGCCGGCCAGGTTTTACAGGGATTCGTGCGCCCGCGATGCGTGCGAAGTCCCACGAATCCGCAAGGCTGTTGCCACAAGTCCTTGGTGGGGTGGCAATTTTTCGGATTAACCGTGTTCTGGAAAGAGCAAGGAGGGGGAATCATCTGCCCCCTGGCGGGATACGTGAAATACGGCGTTGCGCCCTCGGCCCCGAAATCACTACTTAATCGGAGGGGCTTTTGCGAAGCCGGGGGGAGACTCGAGGCCCTACTTAGGGCCCTGCGTGCTTTGCCTTTCGCCATTTCGCTTTGTTCCATGGTTAACTCCCCTAGGGGATTGCTCTACCCTGGAGCCTCGTTTAGCCGTAGCTGCCAATCTGAGACAAAAGCTTGGAAGGCAAGCCCCTCTCGCGACGTGCCTTTTGGCAAGCCTTGCTGTCGTTTCCGAGAGGCTTTTAGGCTTTCTAAGCTCAGTTGGGAACTAGCCGGAGGCCGCATCGTTTTCTTCCCTCTTAGTCGCTAACTCCCCGTCCTCGGCTTGGTCCCACATTTTGTGTGACTGGTTGGTTCTCTCCAAATCGATTAAGACCGGCGAAATCGCCTGGAGATGCTCTCGAAAAGCCTGTCTGGCCCCTTTGGCGTCCCGTTTTTCAATTTTATGGAAAATCGCCGGATGCCAGTGGGGGCTATGCACCACCTTGCCGATCGGCATTAGACTCAAAACCAGTTCCTCGGTGAAATCCGTAAGAATATTCACCAGGGTGTTATACATGGGGTTGTGAGAAGCCCTGGCGATCAGCCGATGAAATTCCATGTTCCAAGAGACGTACATGTCGCCGGGGGCTCCTGGGACCGCAAACAGATTATTACGGATATCCTCTAGGTCCTGCGGAGTCGCGCGTTCAGCGGCCAAGCCAGCCACGATGGGCTCAATGTCCAAACGGACCTCCATGATGTCGGGCACCGTTACTCGACCCACGCTAAGGACATCACGCATGACCGAAGTGACGGCATCATGACGCATCGTCTGCACGACCGCTCCACCCTTTGGGCCGCGCTTGACTTCCAAAAGACCCGACTTCTCCATGTCCCGAATGGCCTCACGTACAATCACCCGGCTCACCCCGAAGGCCTTTACCAGCTCGAACTCTGAAGGAATACGTTGGCCCGGCCGATAATGGCCGTTAAAAATGGATTCTTTAAGCTGCTTGGCCACCAAATCGGACAGGCGCGTGTTGTCTATTTTTTTGTAAGGCATCTACACAGCCCCGAGGTAATTCTTATTTAAATTATATGTATAACATTATTCATTAGTCAGTCAAGCTAATAAACGAATCGACCCTAGCCTAGACAAATACCACCGGTTGTGCAGCTGCCCGTGAACTAACCAAAAAAAAGACAGCATGATATGATGTTTAGTTTGTTACTCGCAGGAAAATGCTGTTACACGTGACGCCCACCCATATCTAAAGTTTTCTAAAGTTTTATCTGCCAACATCTTCTGTATATTCAAACGGTTGATTCTTGGATCTAACTGATACACTACGGCTTGCCTTTCCAATGCATATTTTCCCATGTTTAGGCATAGCGCCGTGCCCCTCTCGACCTAATGCCTCCCTGGATGTTAAGTTTTGTTAAGGTTCGTTAGGCTTATAAAATCTGTAATTACGGTGGCATATCCCATGCCATTATCCTGACACCACTACTGGGTGCCAATAAACCACAGCCTCCGGACCTAACACCTCCCTCGCGAGTCTTTCAAACCTTGCCGCCTCCGTAGCTAAGGCCACGGGGCCCGCCCTTGCGGCGCATGAGCTCCTGGACGGTCACAAAGGCCAGGATGAGGTCGGCCGGATCCCGGTAGCCCCGGCCCTGAAACCAATCTTGTATGTTGAGCATGACCTCCAGGGTTTCACCTGGCCACTGGCCGGCCTCGGCATCCATCCAGGAAAGAAACTCGGCAAGAAAGGTACTCTCGGGATCTAACTCTCTCTTGCCCGCAGAGGTGGGTAACTGGGGTATCCGGGGTAAACCTGCTGAATTTGTTGGGTTACTTCGGTTACCTAAAGCTAATTTTTCTGGTAACTCGGGTAACCCCGCTCTTTGAGGTGCACTGCTTTCGGTTACCCTGGTTACTCCTTCCAAAGGCGCCAGGGTAACCGCTTCCAAAGTAGGGTTGGTGGTGCTTATTATATTAATATTATTATTAAATATTATATTATATAGATGTGGGGTTACCCGGTTACCAGGATTACCCGTGTTAGAGATAAGGCTGTTCCGATTGCGGGCCATCCATTGCTTGAGCTTGACTGGCCCGTCCCGCTCGCTCATGACTCTTCATCCGCCAAGATGGAAGGCGAAAAGCGGTACAGCTTGATGGGCTTGCCCAGGGCCGGCGGCCTGTGGGTGGACATGGTCTTACCGTCGCTGCCGGGGATGATGTAGCCATGTTCCCGCAGCACCTGGATCACCAGGCGCTTGTCAAAGCCGGCGCACAGCTCCTTGCTGAAGGTCTCGGCCAGGACGTAGTATTCCCAGCCGTCGTGGCCATTCCTTCCCACCAAATTCCCATCGATGGCTTTCTTGAAGCCGGCTCGGTTGACGGTGTGGGCTCCCTTTTCGGCATCCCAAGGCGTGAAGCGGCTCTCGCCGTGCTGCTCCATGAAGTACTTCACGTGGGAGATGATAGCCCCCACCTCGTGGGCCCCGGCCCCGCCCCGGTTGTCCAACCAGGCGCGGAAGCAGGCATGGGCCGCCTGCAAGGCCTCTCCCTCGGGCCAGGGCAGGATCTCCAAGGTGGTGGCCATCTCCCCGGCCGCCGCAACCAGGCCGAAACGCCGGGCCGCCCGCTTGACCTGGCCGTCAGCAGTAACCGGGCAGGCCTGGGCGGTGAAGGTCTCTCTATAACTGCGGATGGTCTCCGCCAGCTCCTGGAAATCGGCTTGGCAGATGGTCTTCAGGAAGTTGCGGATGGCATGGCCGTAATGCTGGCCCGCCGCCTGGCGCAGATGATCGGCCAGAGCGGCGGGGTCAGTAAAATCATGCAGCTCTTCGAATATGCCTAGCCCCTGGCCGGCGTCCGCCGGGATGTCCGCCAGTCTTACCTCTTGGCCGGCCCGAGTCCGGCGACCGGCCTCGGCCATCTTGTCAGCCAGGGCCACCTCACCAGTGGAGAGAAACAGGGTGCGCCAGCGGGCCTGGGGAGCGCCCAGTCCGTCTTGGCGGGCCCGCGCCTTGCCCGTGCCGTTGGCCAACATTTCTGCCGCTTCGCCGGCTTCCCGCGCATCGATCAGGCTCATCTCATCCAGGCAGAGCAGGGCGTCGCAGTGACCCAGGCCCAGAGCCTCCATGCCATTGCCCGTGCCCCGCCAGGTCTTGATGTATCCGCCCATGTCGCCCCCGCCCCACACCGAGCCGGCTACATGGAGAGCTGTCGTTTTGCCTCGGGAGCTTTCCCCCCGGAAGTGAAAGCCGCCGCCCTCCAGGCCAGCCAGGTGGAGCAGGGGAGCCGCAAAGGCGGCGCTAAGGGCAAAGGCCAAACGGGAGTTGCCGGCGCAATAGCGGGCGATGCTATCCTGCCAGCCTTGCAGGTCCCCGGCCGTCTTGAAGGCGTGGCCTGCGCTGTTGTTGGATTGCAGCAGGATCCTCTCGCCGGCCGCGTCGCCGAAAACCTCATCATCGGGCAGCACAAAGACCTGCCCATGCCAGCCGATGCGATCCACACAGCGCCAGCGTTCATCGGGCCGGGCGTTGTTGATGTACTCGGTGAGGGCCTGGCGGGCAAAGGCGTTGGGCTCGATCTCCAGGCCCAGGGAGAGCAGGATGCCGCGATACTCATTGCCGTTGCCGTTGAGCAGCTGCATGGGCATGGTCCAGGTGTTGACCGCGCCCTCGCGGGTCTTCACCGCCAAGTGCCGGCCCCAGTTGCGCAGGGCAAAGTCCCGCGTCTCGGCCAACACTCGCAGCTCGGAACAGACCCGCATCCAGCGGGTAGTGATCTCGCCTGACTCCTTGTCCTTCTTGTCCACTCGCTTGAATACGCCCTCTTCGGAAACGCGAAAGGGCCAGTTGGCCGGAGGCACGTCCGGTGTCTTTGGCGCAGCCTCAATTAAGAAGGTCTTTGCTGCCTCCAGCAATTCACGGCGGCGTTCGAGAGGCCAGTCCTGGGGCGGGTCATCGGCCAGGTCCCAGCCCCGGGGCAGATTCTCCGGCAGCTCGACCAGCCGCACCGAGCCGGCCCCGACTTCCTGGAGCAGGGTGGCCACCTGCAAAGCGTACTTGGCTCCAGCTCCGTCAGCATCGGGCCAAATGGTCACCGCCCGCCCTTGCAGGGGTGACCAGTCCGCCTTACCGGCCGCGTTGCTGCCTCCCGGAGAGGTGACCACCACCAGGTCGGGGAAAAGCTCCTGGGACACGTCCGCCGTTTTCTCGCCTTCCACCAGCAACACCTGGGCCTCTATGCGGGCCCTGAGCCGCTCCAAGCCGTACAAAGGCCGAGGCCCGGCAAACATCTGCCAGCGCCACCGCCCCTGGCCGTCCGGACCTTCGCAGAAAACCAGGGGCCTGGTTTCCTTGGAGCCGTCTGGTTTGTCGAAGCGCAGCACGTGCCCCAGGAGCCGGCCTTCAGCATCCCGGTAATGCCACACCTGGGAGGGCTCGCCCAGTTTGTAGTGATGGAAATTGGGAGAGGGAGCATCCGAGGGGACAGGAGAGAGTGGTTTAAATCTTACTGCCGGTCGGCTCAGGCCCGGACCGGCCAATTCTCGCTCTTGCTTGCCGAGCGGCTTAAACATCTGTTCAACATTACTCATGGCGCATGCCCAGCATGATGGCCAGGCGCTCGGCAGCCTCCCCTTGGGAGAGATCGGCCAGGTAGGCGGCCAGGGAGATCACGTCGCCTCCCTTGTCTCCCGTGGCGAAGTCCGCCCAGCGCCCGGTCTGTAGATTGATACGAAAACTGCCCAGATGGCGGTCATGGCGGCGGGGATTGCGGGCCACGTACTCCCCGCCCTGGGTTCGGCCCTCGGGCAGCCAGCGGTGCAATAAGGTGTGCAGCACCCCCAGGGCGGCAGAGTTTATGGCCCGGAAGTCGAGCCGTCGCCGGCTCCGCTTCATCTGATCAAAACTCTCCGTAGGCCGTGCAGGAAGGCATCCCAGTAGATCTGCCTGCGGATCTTGAAGCGAGCTCTGCGTGCTTGCCACTTTGGGACCAGGCCGGCAGCTTGAGCCTCTGCCCAGTGTCTGTCTCGCTCCCAACGCTGTGCCTGTCGTTCCTCGTAGCTCACAGCAGGCGTGGCCAAGCCACCCACGGCCGACATGATCAGGCCGCCTTGTCGTGGTCGGGACCGGGATCCGAGGTAGAGTTCCTCAGATTATCTTTAATCCAGGCTTCTACGTCTTCGGGACGGTATCTGATCAATCGGCCAAGGCGGACATATCTCAATCCAGTCCCTTTGAGCCGGTCCTTTTGCAGGGTGGTTACCGCCCTGCCGGTGAGCTCGGAGACCTGCTTTTCGTTGAGAAGCTTCTGCATGCTAGTACCTCCAGAAACAGGTTTGAGGGACAATCTGGAGGTAACTTACAGACGATTAATGCAACTGGGAATGTGTATCGGAGAGAATGTACAGTACTTTTTGAAAAATACACATCTCAAGATATGCCTAGGATATCGAGTTCCCAGTCCTCAAGAGTAGGGAAGCGAAAATAGAGTTGCTTGTGCGCGTTTGATTTATGAATGGGAAAGGATGGCGGGAGTTGCCATGCTTTTTTAGGATCTAAGAACGGTTGTAGCCTGCCCTTTTGGGTCCTCACTTCAATTTGGCTGGCGACCCCGAGGAAATGATCTGCAAAAGTACCAAGGGCAATCGGGTCTTTTTGGAAATATGGTACTAACGATTCAGAAGAAGAGCGAGGACTGTCTTCATCGCAAAGAGCATGTAAAACGTAATACGCAGCAACCCAATGGGCCACGGCGCTATGTCTTTTCCAGGCCTTATAGAGCGAATTTCTTGAAGCTGGCAACTCAAGAGGTTTTCCCTCTAAGTCCTTGTATGCCCCTCTTCTGACAGACTCTTCAATTAAGCGAAAGAGCTTTTCCTTAACAACCGGCAAACCATTTTTATTGATTTGCCATGCCGTACCAAAGATATGACTTGCCAAGCATTGTTCCATATCTACTCGTTTCAATATATTCGGAAATTCAAGGTCTCCAATCAAATCCGCTACTGCTGGCAACCCACCATGTCGTTCCATGGCTTTCCTAAAATTTTGCCATTGTTTGTCCATAGCCTTTCCTGGTGCCCATTTGGCTGCATCGACAATGGGATTATTTTCCAGCCTTAACAACTCAGCATAATGCTCACACTTATTTATGGCTTCTACTTGATCTCCATAACATTTAATTTTTTCGTGAATCATGTACTTGTCTGCTAAATCGGGGTCATTGGGAAATGTGATCAGCGCCCAGAGATCATGAATTGAAGTAGTTTCCGGATCCAGGTCGAAATAAGGCATGCAGCTTTTCCCTAACGATGGTAAAGAACGGGGCCGGCTCTTGGAACCGGCCCCGCGTCCTCATGCATCTCTGTGCGCCTTCAGTTCGGTTCTTAGTCTGGCCTTGGCGAGATCAAACTGTACCACCTTGGGCCTCGGAGCAAAATGCCCGTGTACAGTAGGGATCGGTTGGTATTTTGTGCATGCGAGGAGCGGCTCAAGCAGAGAAGCTATCCGTGCTGTCATCCCCTGTTAGGCAACTTCACCACCTTCTGAACCGGCTGTTTGCTCATCGCCTCGGTTATCTTCTCCGCCACCATGTCGGCCGCAGCCTTCAAGGGATCGTTGGCCAAATGCGAGTACCTGGCCGTGGTGGTGGGCTCGGTATGTCCAAGGATGGCACCGATGAAGGGGAGGCTCAGCCCAGCGGCCGCAGCCTGGCTTGCCCAGGAGTGCCTCAGATCGTGAATACGAACACCATCCAAACCAGCTACTTTCCTGATTCGTTCCCAGGTCCCCGAGAGCTCGTATATAGGACTTCCAAATGCTTTGCCGGGGAACACATAAGGATTGCCAGCCATTTTGGGGAGCCCCTCTAAGAGTTCCAAGGCAGAGCCACCCAGGGGTATCACTTTTTTTCCTGTCTTGCTATCTGGCAGGAAAACACAGGACCGCTCGAAGTCAACCCATTCCCAGCGCATCCCGAGGACCTCCCCTACCCTGGCCCCGGACAAAAGTAGGAAGCGAATTGCAGCAACGGCGTAGGGAGATATCCTACTCTTGCGCTCCACCTCTGAAAGCACCTTTCCCAGAGTGGCCAGTTCTTCCGCCGACAAATAGCGCTCACGTTTGTTCTCCTTGAACCGCTGTATATATTTGCAGGGATTGTCACCTGAACCCAGCCCCCAACTGATGGCCAGGGTCATCATCTTGGAAAGCACCGCCAAGGTCCTATTCGCTTGAATGGGAGTGTCTCTTCCAATCCTGTTGTGCAATCTAGCCACGTCAACTCGGGTAAGGGCTTCCACCCGTGTGCTGCCCAGCTCAGGCAAGATAAAGCGCTCAATCAAGCGTTGATCTCGAAACGCACTGGCCGGCTTCTTCTTAATGCCGGCGTGCTCCCTGAGGTAGCGATCCGCCAGTTCTTTAACCGTAACCGCTTTTCTCTGCATGGAGCGGTCCTCGGCCGGATTCCCGCCCTTGTCCACCTCGGCTAAAAGGATCCTGGCCTGCTTACGTGCCTGCTCGGCGGTGAGCTTGCCATGGGCACCGATGGTTACGCGCCGGGTTCTCCCCTGAGACCGGTATTGGACCATGTAGCTTTTGTGCCCGCTAGGTTTGACCCGGACTCCGAATCCTTTCAGCTTGTCATCCCAGGCCCAGATATCGCCCTCGGGGTCCGGCTTGAGGCTATCAACCAGCCTCTTGTTGATGTTGGCCATGGACACCTATCTCCAGTCTCACGGTTTCCGGGGAAGCATGGGGGAAGCAACTGGGAAGCAATTAGAGGCTAATCTAGCGCAAGCCGGGGGACACAGGCAAGCATTTTGACCTTTATTTATCGTACTAAATCATAATAGGGGGAAGCAGAGGAAAGATAAGCCGTGAGACTCAAAATCCCCCGGTCCTTGTGGCCTTGCGAGTTCGAGTCTCGCCTCCGGCACCAAATAAAATCAACTAGTTAAGTAGCATGGGGCGGCCGCAGGGTCGCCTCATATTTTGTATATGTAAGCATTATGTAAGCAGTAGAGCCGCTTTCAGCCGGCAACAGGCATCCCCTCCCCCCGCCACCGACTGATTTCCTCGTTCTTACCACCTGCCGTCCTCGCTCCAACAAGATGTCGCAACCCTTCCTGATACAGCTCTAGGCATTAAAACTATACACTTGTTGCCTTTGGCGCCAAATGTTAAAATGATTCCGCTATGAGAAGTAACGGTTTAAATAAACCCCCGAACAGAATCGACCTGGCCGAAGCCCTGCGACTTAGGCTCCAGCGGGGCCTCACCTACCAGGAAATCGCGGACAGGCTTGGGTGTGCCAAGTCCACGGTTTATACCAGCATAAACAATGTGTTAAAGCTGGTGGACGACCCCCAGGCCAACAGGGCATTTTCCGAAAACCAGGTGAACATTCTCCAGGGCACGGAGCGGGTCCTCATAGGTGAGCTCCTCGACCATGAGAAACTTAAAAGGGCGTCCGTCAACAACTTGGCCTATGCCTTCACCCAAATCCACAACGCCCGGCGGCTTGAGGCCGGCATGTCCACCGAGCAAGTTGATGTTCACGTTGCGTATGAGCAGTTGTGCGAGCGAAGGCGCATGAACGGGGAGCACATCAAGACCATCAAGCAGCGCCTAGCCGAGCTCGGTGTGACCGAACTGCCACCCGCTGCAAGTGATGAGGGCGAATAACCTACCGCTGCTTACTCCTCGCTTACCTTAAGAACTCCAAGTTAAAATTCCTTTGCAATCCCAGAGGGATGTTTTCCTCCTCGTGGTGATCATAAATCACTGTGGCCGGAGGCGTTGTCCATCTCGGCCACCGGAAGTGAGCCATTTCTTAGGGGGGTGGGGAGGGGGGAAGCCCTTATTCAATAAAGCATGGTTCGATCCCTGACTACGAAATTTCTAAAAGGCGCTTTTGAGTAAAACATAAATTTGCTCTAGGAACTTGCCAAATGATTACAATCTCAAATTAATAAGAGGTGCCTTTGATCCGTGAACGAAAAATCATGGAGAGTGGTCTCACTATTTATTCTTGCGTATCATAATAGTAAAACGAAGATATATTTTTGTTTTTATTGTTATTTCACTCGATAGGGAGACAGACAGCATGTCATTTAAATCATCCCATTATCTTTTGGCCTGCTTGACGATAGCCCTCTGCGGATTACTAATAATCGCTCCGGCTTCGGCCAAGGAGAAACAGAACAACCAGGCGTCGTCATCACCGCAGCCGTCGTCTCAGGGAAGAATTAATAGCGCCCCACAACAAGGGCAAGACATGATGGGGCAAGCGAATATGCCGGGTGGCTCGGGTCAGGGCATGATGAGTTCTGACCAAGGCGGCGGCATGGATATGATGGGAAAAAATTCCAGCGGCAAAATGGGCAAAATGAGCCGCATGATGATGCGCATGATGAAAGCGCACACGATGGGCGGCCCCGGCGGAATGGGCCGAATGATGGGAGGCATGAACCACGGTCACGGTAAAGGGATGAACGGAGGCATGATAGCCCGTATGACCACAATGCTCGATCAACTGAACCTTACGCCGGATCAATGGGAAAAAGTGCGAAACGCGGCCCGCCTAAGCTTGGAAAAAATGGTGGATTTATGGGCCCAGCACACCAAGCTTGAGATCGAGCTTTCCTCTCTGCGTTGGGACCAAAAAGTGGATGCCCAAAAGATAAAAAAATTGTTTGCCGATCAGGCCGAGGCCAAAGCGGAAATGTTCCTGGCGAGCATGAAGTACATGCGCACCCTCAATAGTGTACTCACCCCGTCACAGGCCAAGAAGTTGCAGGGGGCTTTAAGCTCAGCCGAATCTAAATAATATTGGAAAATTATGCATAAGTGGCTCAAATCCAACAAGGAGGCGTTATGGAAAAGATAAAAAAATTGGCATTCCGCACCAGCGTGCAAGCCCCCTTTGACAAGGCTGTGGATATTGCCAAAGACGCCCTAAAAGCAGAAGGCTTTGGCGTGCTTACTGAAATCGACGTAACGGCAACCTTAAAGAAAAAACTGGATAAGGATTTTCGAAAATACGTCATCTTGGGCGCTTGTAATCCTCCTTTTGCACTCCAAGCCTTACAGGCTGATTTGGAGGTGGGGCTGCTTTTACCCTGCAATCTCATCGTTTACCAGGATGACCAAGGTGTGGTGCAAATCGCGGCCTTGAATCCGGTCTCGGCCTTGCAGGTGTTGGAAAGCGGGGAGCTTAATGAGGTCGCCCAAGAAGTCTCGGCAAAGCTGCGTCGCGTCATTGATTCGATTGAGACTTAATACGTCAAGTAACCCCGGGTGAATGAGCACAGTAATATGGGCCACGACCATGAGCATATGAGCCACCAACAACACCAGTACGCTTCGGGCCACGAGGGTCACCAAGACCACGGCGGAGGTGGGGAGTGACCTGCTCCTCGGTGAACCTGGACGTCTACAACGCGGTGCTCCTCTCTACAAACCGCGATTGTAACTAGACCACGAGGGGATAAAAATCAACACGGTCCTTTCGCATTTTTCAGCCCTCGCAGTTATCCAGACCACATAGCTTTAGGCAGGCAAAGCCTAAGGCTAAGTTATTTTGGTTTTGCGCTTTCGTGTTAAGACTAATTTAACGCCAGCCCCCTCCCCAACGTCCCGAATTGGGGAAGTTATCGCAAATGCCGTCACCATTGTTGTCATACCAAGCACCTTGGTGATATTGACGCCACATGCTCTGATTTTGGGCGTAGTCCACGATACCGTCGTGGTTATTGTCCATCCAATTCGGCGCCATATGGCCGCTGCCCCGCCAACCACGCATCCTGCCGGATTGCTGAGGAGCGGCGTAGGCTACGCGCGGCGACAATAACCAGCCGCCGGTCGAAGCGTTCACAAAGGAGTTCATCTGGTTCCATAGCGACTGTTGCTGATAGGGGTCGTAGACGCCGTCACGGTTATTGTCCACCCAGTTGCCAGAGGTGGCATTGACGTTCTCGCCACCTCCCCCGCCACCGCTGCAGGCGGCAACCAATATGGCCAGAGACAGGAAGGTGATCACGCTTATTACTTTTTGCATGTGGTGCCTCCTAACCGGCTTCGTTCGTTTTCGGCCTCCATGGCCTGTTTGCCGGAAAATATGTTTGTGTGTAGGAACACATGCAATCTATATACCAGTAATTTGGTAGGGTATAGACGCATTGCTAATACCCCGTAATCATTGATTATGATATTAGACAGCCGTTGGGTGTATCTCCTCGAAGATCAAGCCGCGCAAGTAGCCTTAAATCAAGGCCAAACCAGCAATGCTTATGTGGGCCGCAACAAGTGGGCCTTGAGCGCAATTGGGGGAGTCTCGAATAATTTTAGAGTATATGTGGCCGTTTTAATTAACTTATTTATTTTTATTGATTGGTAGCTGCATCTCCCGCTCATGGTGGCAGGCAAACTAGGTCGGCGGTGAGAAAAAATTATGCCCCAACAAATGAGGTCGGGTAATGATTGCTCAGGAGTTGACCTAACTACCCTAATGTAAATGGGCGATAGCCCACCTTGCATCAGCCGCATCAAAATTTCATACTAAATCTAATGGGATTTTTATTAATCATCCTGATCTTGCGTACCCGCACCTAACCCAAAAAGAACCCACCAAAGCCAAAGGAACAAGACCATCGATTCTGAAACAAGCCAAGAAATGAGCAAGCACAGCGATACGAAGCATACGGCCGGCCATGAGCATATGAGCCACCAAGGCAAGCAGCACTCCGCGGGCCACGAGGGTCATCAAGGCCACGGCGATCACGGCGGCCACCAAGGCCACGGCGGAGGTGGGGGGCACGCCTCACACCACGCGCACATGGTGGCCGACTTCCGCAAGCGGTTCTTCATTTCCCTTGTCGCCACGGTGCCCATACTGGCCCTGTCGCCCCTGATCCAATCAGCCTTGGGCCTGGAACAGACCCTGAGCTTTACGGGCGACAATTATGTAATGTTGGCCGTGGCCAGCTTCGTCTTTTTCTATGGCGGCTGGCCCTTCCTCAAGGGGCTGGTCAACGAGGTCAAGCAAGGCAGTCCGGGCATGATGACCCTCATCGCCTTGGCCATCACTGTGGCCTACGGCTACTCCGGGGTGGTGGCCCTGGGGCTTCGGGGCAAGGTCTTCTTCTGGGAGCTGGCCACCCTTATCGACATCATGCTGCTAGGCCACTGGATCGAGATGCGCTCGGTCATGGGCGCATCCCGGGCATTGGAGGAGCTGGCCAAACTGGTGCCCAAGGAGGCGCACAAGCTGGCCGAGGACGGCTCCACCAGCGAGGTGCCGGTGAACGAGCTGGTGCAGGGCGACAAGGTGCTGATCAAGCCGGGCGAGCAGATTCCGGTGGACGGCGAGGTAATCGACGGCGCTTCCTCCATCAACGAGGCCATGCTTACCGGCGAGTCCAAGCCGGTGGAGAAACAAGCCGGTGACCAAGTTATAGGCGGAGCCATCAACGGCGAAGGCTCGCTCCAGGTAGAAGTCAAGAAAACCGGCGAGGAGTCGTTTCTGAGCCAGGTCATCAAGTTGGTGGAACAGGCTCAGGAGAGCAAAAGCCGCACCCAAGACCTGGCCAACAGCGCGGCCAAATGGCTCACCTACATCGCCATTAGCGCGGGCGCGGTCACCCTGGCCTCCTGGCTGGTGTTCAGCGCGGTGGACTTCGCCTTTGCCCTGGAGCGCACGGTCACGGTGATGGTCATCACCTGCCCCCACGCCCTGGGTCTGGCCGTGCCTTTGGTGGTGGCGGTCTCCACGGCCCTGGCGGCGAGCAACGGCTTTCTGATCCGCAACCGTTCCCCCTTTGAGCAGGCCCGCAACATCAAGGCCATCATGTTCGACAAGACCGGCACCCTGACCAAAGGCGAGTTCGGAGTGGACCAGGTGGTCAGCTTTGGCAGTGATTTTGATGAAGACGAGGTGCTGGCCCTGGCCGGGGCGGTGGAGTCCCAGTCCGAGCACCCCATAGCCCGGGCCATTGCCGAGGCGGCCGAGGGCCACCCCCAGCCCGAGGAGTTCAAGGCCATACCCGGCAAGGGCGCCCAGGCCAAGGTGGAAGGCCGCCAAGTCATGGTGGTCAGCCCCCGCTACCTAAAGGAAGAGTCTCTGAGCTACCCCGAGGACAAGCTGGCTTCGGCCCAGGAAAAGGGAGCCACGCTGGCCTTCGTATTGGTGGACGGTGGGCCGGCCGGCGCGGTGGCCCTCACCGATGTGGTGCGGCCCGAGTCCAAGGAGGCGGTGGCGCGGCTCAAGGAGATGGGCATCAAGGTGATGATGATCACCGGAGACAACCGCAAGGTGGCCCAATCCGTGGCCGACGAACTGGGGCTGGACGACTACTTCGCCGAGGTGTTGCCCGAGGAAAAGGCCGCCAAGGTCAAGGAGGTGCAGGCCCGGGGCTGGAAGGTGGCCATGACCGGCGACGGGGTCAACGACGCCCCGGCCCTGGCCCAGGCCGACGTGGGCATCGCCATTGGCGCGGGCACCGACGTTGCCGTGGAAACAGCGGATATCGTGCTGGTCAAGAGCAACCCCATGGATGCCCTGGCCCTGATCGAGCTATCCCGGGCCACCTACCGCAAGATGATCCAGAATCTTTTCTGGGCCACTGGTTACAACGCCCTGGCCATACCCTTGGCCGCCGGTGTGTTGATCTCTTGGGGCGTGCTGCTCAGCCCGGCCATGGGCGCGGTGCTCATGTCCCTGTCCACGGTGATTGTGGCCATCAATGCCAGGTTTTTGAAAATTGATGTTTGACGCGGACACGGCCCAGCGGGCTTGGTTCTCAATAACTAAATCCTAGGAGGTGCACATATGCGCGGTAAACATTTGATGATTTGGGTGGGGGCCTTGGTACTGGTCCTGGCGGCCGGTATGGTCTGGGCCCAGGTGGGTAACCAGGGCATGATGCCGCCGAACCAGATGCAGCAGCAAGGTCAGTACCCGGCCCAGGGTTACGGACCTGGCTACGGCTACGGCATGATGGGCCCGGGTGGCTATGGCCCAGGCATGATGATGGGTCGGGGCATGATGGGCGGTGGATACGGCTATGGCCGCGGCTACGGCATGAGGGGTCCCGGCATGATGATGGGTGGCGGCCATGGCCCCGGCATGGGCATGATGGGCCCGGGCATGATGGGCGGTGGCATGGGCATGATGGGCCCAGGCATGATGGGCGGCGGCATGGGCATGATGGGTCCCGGCATGATGGGCATGATGATGCGCCACATGATGGGTGGCGGCTACGGCATGATGGGTCCCGGCATGATGATGGGTGGCTACGGTCACGGCATGGGCATGATGGGCGGTGGCTACGGCATGATGGGCGGGATGATGAATATGGGCCGCATGCTGCCATACCTGAATTTGAGCCCTGATCAGTGGGAAAAGGTGCGTGCGCTTGCCTACAAGCGCCTAGATAAGATGGCCGGGGTTCGCAGCCAACTCCTTCAGCAGCGCTTGGCCCTGCTGAATTTGTTAAGCCAACCCGAAGTGGACGCGGACAAGGTCAAGCAGATATTCACCAAAATGGCTGAACTCAAAGCCGAGCTTTTCTTGGCCAGTTTAGATTACCTGCAGCAGGTAAAAAAGGTGCTCACCCCAGAGCAGAAGAAACTGCTCAAGGGATGGGGTCTTCGCTAGGCCAAACGGATAAAATCCGCGGTTGCGGAGGATGGCACTTCCGGGGCTGAGCCTTATTCCTGTGGCTTGCGGTAGCCGGCCATCTTGAGGTGACGCCAATCATG
>JAHLLJ010000034.1 GCA_020444205.1 Deltaproteobacteria bacterium
CGGTCTCGGCCTCCTGCACCTCGGTGATGGGCACCACCCCGGCCTTGAACTTCTCGCGGTTGCCCTTTAAGAGCCCGCTGGCCAGGTGGCGCGACTCGATGCGGTGCCTGAGCACCACATGGGCCAGGGAAAGCAGATAATAGGTGCGCTCCACCCGGTTGGCCAGGGCCTGGGCCTGGTTGAGGTATTGGAACTGGGTCTGCTTCTGCTGCTTCTCAGACATGCGCAGGCTGGCGGTGTTGGCCTCGGTGCCCGCGCCCTTGAAAAGGGGCTGGGTGAGGTCCAAGACCAAATAGGTGCGATACGCCGGGTTAACCTCGTTGGTCACCGCGTTGCTGTCTATACCCTGGGTCTCCACGCCCACCCGCGATTGCAGACCGGTCTGGAAGCGCTTGCTCACCCCCACCGTGGCGGTGTTGAGCCCCAGCTTTTCGTGGTCTCCCCAGTAGTAAGCCGAGTTGCTGGGCAGGCGGTCTTCGCCGCTACCCACCGAGGCATCCAGATAGGGATCGAACTGGGCCTCCTGGATGGTCACCTCCTCCTGGCTGGCCGGAACCTGCACCTGCACCATTTTGAGGTCCAGGTTTTTTTCGATGCCCCGCACCAGAGCGCCTTCCAGGCTCAGGGGGACGCCCTTTTCCACCTTGGGTATGGGTGGGTCGTCCGCCGCCGCCGCCAGGGTTGGCAACAGGCAAAAAAGGCAAAGCAAAACTAAATATCGAAGCTTGGGCATAGCCGTTTCTTCCTGAATTTAAGCTTGGCTGGGGTTGGGATTCAGGGCTTGCAGGCAGAAATCCCACAATGCTTTTTTAAAGCGCTGTAGAGGGTATTCCTCCATAAAGCCCATCTTTGTGGCGCCGACGAGCATGCTGCGCATGACCAGGGCGGTCATATCCGGGTCGCAGGGACCCACCGTGCCGTCTGCCTGTCCTCTTTTGATAATGGCAACCACGCATTGATTGAATTTTTCCACACGCGCCGTTATTTCCGCCCGGTTGGGCGAATCCTTGTCCGCAAGGCTGGCCGGAAAGTCCCTGACCAGTATTAGAACGTTTTTGGCCTCGTTTTCCAGGGCTTGGAAATGCAGATCCACCCAGGCGTGCAGACCTTCCACCCCGGTGGCGGCCTCGTCCTTTATCACCTCGAGTGCTTCCAGAAAGGTGTCAAAGGAGTTATAAAAAATCTCTAGAAGAATGTCTTCTTTGGTCTTGAAATAATAAAAAATAATGCCTTCGGAAACCTCCGCGAGCTTGGCCACCTGGTGGGTGGAGGTGGCGTGGAAGCCCTTTTGGGAAAAAAGCTCCGTGGCTGCCTCAATTATGTCCTGTTTACGCGACATTGACTGCTTTCCGCCAAAATAAAGCATTCCCGGGGCTTACGGCTGTCTCTAGCTTGTTCAGCCCTTAATTGGTGCCTGGGAGATGCTGAGTTTTAGGAAGCTGAGTGATTACTCAATCAATACAGACCGGGCCGGATTGTGTCAAATGCTAATTTTGCAACAAGGCTGCGAGAGAGGATTTTGGGGAAAATAAATTATTTGGGGTCCGGGTGCAGGGCCTGGTCCACTGCCCGGCCCAGTTGGGCCAGGTTTATGGGCTTGATTAGCAGCTGGCTGATGCCCTGGCGGCGGGATTGCTCGGTGGTGATTTGCTCCCTGTAGCCGGTGCAGAGTATGATCGGCACCTCCGGGCGCACGGCCAACAATTGCTCGGCCAGCTTGAAACCGGTCATTTCGGGCATGGTAAAGTCGGTGATAACCAGCCCGAAAGACTCGGGATCGTCCTTGAACAGTTGCAAAGCTTCTTTGGCCGAGGTGGTTCCGATGACCTGGTAGCCCAAGTGCTCCAGGGCGTTGCGGCCTACATCAACCAGGGTATCTTCGTCGTCCACCAGCAGGATGCGCCCCTTGCCCCGGGGTGGTGAAGAGGGTGTTTGGGCAGGTTGGCTTTCCTCCTTGCCTGTGAAAACCGGCAGATACACCATGAACTTGGAGCCCTGGCCCAGGCTGCTTTCCACCTTGATGGCCCCTTTGTGGGCGGTGATGATGCCATGGGCCACCGACAGGCCCATGCCCGTGCCTTTGCCCGCTTCCTTGGTGGTAAAAAAAGGCTCGAAAATTCTATCCAGAATGCCCGGGTCCATGCCTGGCCCGTTGTCGATCACGGTGAGAAGCAGATACTCTCCCTGTTTTAAGCCCAGGTATTCTTCTTGCGTGCCATCGCCCACCTTCACCGCATCCAGGCTCAGTTTTATGACCCCGCCGCTTTCTTCCAAGGCCTGGTAGGCATTGGTGCAAAGGTTCATGAGCACCTGATGAATCTGCACCGGGTCGGCCAAAACCCGCATGCCCCGGGCCCCAAGGTTTTCCTCAATGTCGATGGTAGTGGGTATGGAGGCCCGTATCATGTGCAGGGCTTCGTTTATCAGGGGCCTCAGCTCCAGCGGCTGAAGCTTACGCCCGCTCTGGCGGCTGAAGGAAAGTATCTGGCGCACCAGATCCCTGGCCCGGGCCGCCGCGGCCATCACGTTGTCCAACTCGCGGGCCGGCTTTTCGCCAGAAGCCAGACCCAGCTGGGCCAGCTCGGTATATCCCATGATGGCCGAAAGCACGTTGTTGAAATCATGGGCAACGCCACCGGCCAGAGTGCCGATAGCCTCCAGTTTCTGGGACTGGCGAAGCTGGTGTTCCAGGCGGTCCCTTTCCTCTTCGTCCATAATGCGCTGGGTGATGTCGCGGGCCGAGGCGAAAACCACCTCTCCCATGGCCACGGCCCGCCATTCCAACCACTTGGTGCCGCCTTGCTTATCCAGACACCGGTTTACATATCCCAAAATGGGGCGCTGTTCGCCCAAGCGCTTCAGGGCCTTGTCGGTGGCAGGGATGTCTTCGGGGTGGGTAAATTCTTTTATGGAGTGGCCTTGTAGCTCCTCCAGGGAATAGCCCAAGGTCCTGGTCCATTCCTGATTCACCCGCCGCAAGACTCCACTGGCGTCGGCTATGCAAAGCATATCCTGGGCCAGGGTGAAAAAACGGTCCAGCTCGCCGCTGATGCGTTTCAGGTTTTCCTCGGCCAGGCGGCGGTCGGTGATGTCCTCTCCCGAACTCAACAAGGCGTAAACCCTGCCTTGCCGGTCACGCAGCAGGGCGTTGTGCCAGGCAATGGTCCGTTCCTGCCCGGATTTGGTTATCACTGGGTTTTCGTAGTATTCGTCCAACTCCTTCTTGCCGCGCATGGCGGCAAGAAGGGAGGTGCGCACCTGTTGGGTCCAGGCGGGCGGCAGGCAAACATCGAACCAATCGAGCCCCCGCAACTCGCCTTCCTGATAGCCGAGGATTTCATAGCCTTTTTTATTGAGCAGGATGATTTTGCCCTCCCGGTCCAGGCTGAGCAAAATGGTGCCGGCCATGCGCAGGTAGTTCTCGGCCATTTCCTTGGCTTGGCGAAGCTCCTCTTCGGCCCTCTTGGCGGCGGTGATGTCCAGCACCACTCCGTCCAGCCACTGGGGCTCACCGTCCTCGCTGTAAAAGGCCTGGCCCCGGTCGTAAACCCAGCGCAAGCTGCCGTCGGCATGCTGAATGCGGTATTCCAGGTCAAATGGCTTGCGCAGGCGAACCGCTTCGCGTACCTGGGTGATAACCTGCTCTCGGTCATGGGGGGTAACCAACTGGTTGAGGCTGCGCTGGCCGTTGGTGGTGAAGTGTGCCAGCGGATAGCCGGTCAGTTCCTGAATGTCCTCGCTCATGTAGTCGGCTGAGTAGGGGGGACCCACCTGGCAGCGGTAAACCACGCCAGGCACGTTTTCGGCCAGGGTGCGAAAGCGTTTTTCGCTTTTTTCCAAGCCGGCCGTCATCATGATTCGCTTCTCCCCCTCCACCAAAAGCATGCCCAGCAGCAGGGTGACCAAGGGATTGAGTATCAGCAGGGGAATGGTGATGATGCGCGATACCTCCCACGCCAGGGGTAGAGGCAGTATTAAAATGCAAGGTAGGGTCGCTACTTGGACCAACATCCCAAAAAGGTAGAGCATGATGGGACGGGTCAGGTTGGGGTTGCGTCTTTTCCAATAATGGAAGACTACCCCAATGCCCGCCGAGATGATGATGTTCAACAGGCCGACGACCTGACCCGTCCCGCCGGCCAAGAAGCGTTGGGTTCCGGTGATGACCACGGCTATGCAAGCGGCCAAAGGCCCGGCGAAGAGACCGGCCACGGACAAAACAACCGTACGGGCATCGACATACAACCCAGGCCGGATGACCAGGGGCAGGGACATCACCGCCAGGGCGATGGTCCCGAAGAGAAGCCCTTGCAAAAACTGGCCGGTAATATTGGTGTGGGGCCAACGGCGGGAAACAAAAAAGTACAAAACGCCCAGAGAGAGCAATAAAGACGCGTTGTAAATAAGTTCCCAGAACATTTCTTGTGCCTGGTTGCCACCGCTTGTGGGAATTTGCCCGCCGTATAAGTTGGCGCAAATCTGTACAAATTAGGATAACATAGACCTGGTGTACCACAAAGTCAAAGAGTTGTTTTGCCGCCCTGGTTAGAGGCTCCCCAAAGGATTGGGCGACAGCGGCGCTCTCAGGCCGTGCAGGAAGCGTTGGTAGATCAACTCGGCCAATACCTCAGGCCGCAGATCCCCTTGCGGGGAATACCATTGATATATCCAATTGCACATGCCTATGAGGATCATGGCGTGCGCGGAGGGGTAGGGCAAGTCAATGCCCTTTTTTTGGCAATAGGCGTCCAAGGCGCGCTTCCAATAGACCAGGTAGCTGCGTTGCTTGTCCTTTATCGTTCGCAACCATTCGCCGGAGAGGCAGTTCTCGTCGTGAATAATCAGCTTGCTGCGATGCATGTCGCGGCAATACAGGTCAACCTGGAAGAGGATAAAGCGGCGCAAGCGGCGCGAAGGATCGGGTTCCTGTTTCTCGATGCTCGCCACCCCTTGGAGCAGGCTGTCCATGTAATTATCCAAAATTACATATAAAAGCTCTTCTTTGTTCTGGAAATAATAGTAAAGGCCCGCTTTGGTCATGCCCGTGGCTTCGGCCAGATCGCGCACCGAGGTCCGTTCGTAACCCATCTCGCACAGCAGGCGGCTGGCAATCTCAGTGATTTCCTGCACGCGTTGTTCGGTTATTTCCTTGCGGGTAAGCATCATCACCAACCTTGCGATGGAGGGCAGGCCGCGCGTCTGGTGGGTAATGGAATCTAAGATGATGCCACGCGGTCGTCGAAGATCATAGCACAGTAGAATTTAAGTGCGGAGAGCCGGAATTATTCCCCTTGGTCAATCCTGGCCGCTTCACTTGCATTCTATATATAACATACTGTAATTAAAATCAAAATAGTTTGATATTGAAAAAATAATTAACAGGTTGACTTTCGCGGAGGCCTTGTGGCATTTTTATTTAACTTACCGACCGGTCAGTAAAATGAACAACCGGTAGGTAGGATATGCGAGACCGATTCTGGGGTCAAGCTGGTTCCATCTTTGTTTTCACTCCCGCGCTTGCTTGGTCAACGCGCTGATTCCTCGGTCACAAAAGCCGTCGGGCTTAGCTCGTTTGGCTGAGCGGCATCCACGCCCCCCGGGGGGGCTCCACCTGAATCAAAAAATTGGGAGATGATCATGCGAAGCTGGGGCTTGCTTGTGGCGTTGTTATTGGGCTGTTTGGTGGTTTTGGGGACAGCGGGTGGTGCCGCGGCGGGAGCTGAAAAATTTACCTTTGCTCACTTTGTGCCGCCCAACGAGCCTGGGGCCGAGGCGGGGCTGTGGATCGAAAAGGACCTCAACCAGAACTCGGGCGGCTTGGTCAAGGCCAAGTATTACCACAGCATGCAGATGGGCAGCACCATCGAGCTGGTCAAAAAGGTGCGCATGGGCACCCTCAAGGCCGGAGTGCTCACCGGCAACTACGCCCCGGACCTCAACCCCAAGTTCGGCATCGGCACCCTGGCCTACTGCATGGACTCCTACGCCAAGTGGGACGCCTTTTTGCGCCACGCCCCCCTGCGCGACGAGCTGTTCAACTGCCTGAGTGACAAGGGCCTGTTGGTGCTGGATATTTGCTACTTCGGGCTTTACGGCCTTACCACCACCCAGCCGGTGAACACCTTGGAAGACCTCAAGTCCATGAAGATGCGCACCACCCAGGCCCGCTATCCCCTGGCCTTTTGGAAGGCCCTGGGGGTGAACCCGGTGACCCTGGCTTGGGGCGACGTGTTGCCCGCGCTGAAGCAGGGGGTGATCGAGGGCACCGACCAGACCCGCAACGTGGCCCGCCTGCGCCTGGCCGACGTGTGCAAGTACTTCACCGAGACCAACCACATGGTGGGCCTGTTCATCCTGGTGGTAAACAAGCGCTGGTATGAAAAGCTCGACCCCAAGGTCCGCAAAATCATCACCGACAGCATCCACCGCAACTATGCCAAGGCCCGCGCGGCCAGCGAGAAGCTCACCCGCGAGGCTCCCGACGCCCTCAAGGCCAAGGGAGTCAAGGTCCTACAGCTCAGCCCCGAGCAGGTGAAGAAGTTCAAGGGCTCCCAAAAGGTGGTCTGGAAGAAGTTCGCTCCGGAGATCGGCCAGGACTGGCTGGATAGGGTGAACAAGTTCGCCGAAAAATTCGAATAGAGACTCCGCAAGGCCCCCGAGCGGTGGTCCGGTTCGCGGCCGGGCCGCCGCTCTTAACGCCCAGGTTCAACAGCATGGTGGATACATGGAGACTCTAGACAAAGTCCTCACGTTTATAGAGAAGTGGGGCGTGGGC
Source organism: Deltaproteobacteria bacterium (assembly GCA_020444205.1). Classification (GTDB taxonomy): domain Bacteria; phylum Desulfobacterota; class Desulfarculia; order Desulfarculales; family Desulfarculaceae; genus Desulfoferula. The sequence goes on from JAHLLJ010000034.1 coordinate 6,776, forward strand.
CTGTGCCTGGCCCTGTGCCTGATCTGCCTGAATCTAAGCGTCATCACCCGCTACGCTTTTCAGCGGCCCTTGTCTTGGCCGGACGAGCTAAGCACCTACCTGTTCATTTTGATGATCTTCCTGGGGGCCAGCGCCTCGGTGAAGACCCGTAGCGAGCTGGTGGTCAACGCCTTGGCCGAGCGCTTCCCCGAATGGCTGCGCGGCCTGGATCTGTTCCAGCACCTGGTGCGCTTTGCTGCTGCGGCGGTAATCACCTGGACCGGCATCAACTTCGTGCAGGTGGAGTGGGAGATGGCCACCTACTCGCCCATCCTGCAGATTCCCATCTTCCTGGTCTTTTGCATGCTGCCCCTTTTCGGGGTGATGCTCATGCTACGCACGGTCCTGCGCTTGCGCGGGCTTTGGCGGGGGGAGTAGACCATGGACGCGGTCATCGTAATCGCCCTGCTGCTTTTCCTATTGTTCATGCGCATCCCGGTGTATCTGAGCCTGTTCATCGCCGGGGTGGCGGGCATCCTGCTTTTCACCGATCTGGAGATCACCTTTGTGGCCCAGACCATGGTCAAGAAGCTGGACAAATTTTCCCTCTTGGCCATCCCCTTCTTCATCCTCTTGGGCTCGGTGATGGTGCGGGGGCGCTCCGCCGGGTTGCTGGTGGAACTGGCCCGCAAGATGGTTTGCTTTTTGCCCGGGGGCCTGGCCATCAGCGGAGTCATCGCCTCGGCCGCCTTCGGGGCCATCAGCGGCTCGTCCATCTCCACCATCGTCACCATCGGCGGGGTGGTGTTCCCTTATCTGGACAAGTACAAGTACCCCCGCAGCTTTTCGGTGGGCCTTTTGACCAGCTCCTCCATCCTGGGGGTCATCGTGCCTCCCAGCATCATCATGATTATCTGCGCCGACACCGCCGGGGTTTCGGTGGTGCGCCTGTTCGCGGCGGGTTATCTGCCCGCCCTGGTCATCGTGGCCGCCCTGTCGCTCTATGCCTATTGGGTCAGCCGCCGCCGGGGCCTGGGTAAGCAGGCCATGGAGCCCTTTTCGTTTTACGAGCTGGGCAAGGCGGCCCGGGCCAGCATTTGGCCCATTTTCATCATTGTGCTGCTTTTCGCGGGCATCTACTCTGGGGCCTTCACCATCACCGAAGCTTCGGTGGTCTCTTGCATGTTGGCCATCATCGTGGAGTGCGTCATCTACCGGGCGGTGCGCCTCAACGAACTGTGGCAAGAGATAATCGCGGCAGCCTACATCTCCGGGGCGCTGGTGATCACCGTGAGCGGAGCCGGGGTGCTCAGTGAGTTCATCACCTTGCAGGGCATCCCCAACCGCATCATGGAGCTCTCCATGCAGTATTTGCCCAACTGGTGGACTCTGCTGATCTTTGCCAATTTTTTGCTTCTTCTGGTGGGCACCTTCCTGGAGCCCATCGGGGCCATCATGATTCTGGTGCCTATCCTTGTTCCCGTGGCCACCGGGTTCGGCATCGACCCCATCCATCTGTGCATGATCGTCACCCTGGCCCTGACCATTGGCTACATCACTCCTCCTTTGGGGCTGCTGCTCTACGCCTCGGCGGCCATAACCAGGGAAGACTTTGTATTCGTTACTAAAAGCATCATGCCCACCCTGATGGTATATGTTGTGTGCTTGTTCCTGATAAGCTTTGTGCCGTGGCTTTCCACCTACATGCCCCGGCTGATTTTCGGGAACTAAACGCGGCACCCGGCTGGAGGAGCGAACCATGAACCTGTCTCGCAACCTGGAGCAATCGGCTCGTTTTTTCCCGGAGTTCCCTGCCTTGGTGGAGGAGGGCAAAACCACCACCTACGCCCAACTGGAGGCTCAGAGCAACCGGGTGGCCGGAGCCTTGGTCAAGCTGGGCCTGGCGCCCGGTGATTTGGCCGCCCTGTGCCTGCCCAACGGGCGACAGTGGCTGGCGGTGTACTTCGGCATTATCAAAGCCGGCGGCGCGGCGGTGACCCTGGCCGCCGGGCTGCCCCCGGGAGAGCTGCGCCCCCTGCTGGCCGACTGCGCGCCCAAGTTTTTCTTCACCACCGGAAAGAAGATGGCCGCCCTGGGCTCCCGGGAAGGCTTGGACGCGCCCTTCATCGTGGCTCCGGGCGGGGACTTCACCTATGAGGAACTGCTCGCCCAGGGCGCGGAGGAGTTTTCCGCCGTGGAGCGGGGCCGCGGAGACGTGGCCGCGGTGCTCTACACCGGCGGTACCACCGGCACTCCCAAAGGAGTGATGCTCACCCACGAAAACCTCATGGTCTCATCCCATCACGTGGCCCGCCAGGAGCGCTCCAACCATGAGGACCGGGTGCTGTGCTTCTTGCCCTTGCACCACGTCTTCGGCCAGGTGCACGTGATGCTCTCCACCATCCTCACCGCCGGCTGCCTGGAGATGATGCCCGCCTTTGACATGGACCAGGTACTGGCTGTCTTTGGCCGAGGCGAGGTTACCAAGTTCTATGCTGTGCCCACGGTATATATGCGCCTGCTGAGCCAGGACAGCCTCAAACAGCGCCTGGGCAAGGTGCGCTACTGTTTTTCAGCCGCGGCCAGCATGGCCCAGGAGGTGGTGCGCGAGTGGAAGCAGGTCTCGGGGCTCAACATTCACGAGGCCTACGGCATGACCGAGTCCGCCTCCATGGTCACCTACAACCACTACTATCACCACAAGGTCGGCTCGGTAGGCACTCCGGTGGGTTCGGTGGAGGTGGCCATCATGGACCAGGAGGGCAACATTCTGGCCCAGGGCCAAGAAGGTGAAATCTGCATCCAGGGCCCCAACATCATGAAGGGTTATCTGAACCGTCCCGAGGAGACGGACCGCGCCTTTTGGGGCGCCTGGTTCCGCTCCGGCGACGTGGGCTACCTGGATGATGACGGCTATCTATACATAGTGGACCGCATCAAGGACATGATCATCACCGGCGGGGAGAACGTATACCCCCGGGAGGTCGAGGAACTGCTCTACGAGCGGCCCGAGGTGGCCGAGTGCGCCGTGGTGGGCCTGCCCGACCGGGAGTACGGCGAGCAGGTCACCGCGGTGATCGTGCCCAAGGAAAACGCGGACCTGGACCCGGATGAGCTCAAAGCCTATTTAAAGGAGCGCTTGTTGGGGTTCAAGGTGCCCAAGACCTTTATTACCTTACCCGAACTGCCCAAATCCGCGGCCGGCAAAATATTAAAGCGCGTGCTCAAAGACAGCATTATCCATGAACCGCCTGCCGCCTCCTGATTGTGGCCGGATAAAGGGAGGCAATCTTGCTTCGCGACCTTTACCAAGAAGAACATCGAATTTTTCGTGAATCAATGCGCCGTTTCGTGGCCGACCAGGTCACCCCCAACGTGGATGAATGGGAAGAGGCCGGGGCGGTGCCCCGGGAGCTGTGGCTGGCCATGGGCGAGCAGGGATTCCTTTGCCCCTGGGTGCCCGAGGAGTATGGCGGCCTGGGCCTTGGCTTTGAGTATTCCCTCATCGTCAATGAGGAGTTGATTCGCGGCGACGGCTTTGGAGTGGGGGTACCCCTGCACTCGGACGTGGCTTCGCCCTATCTGGCCGACTATGGCACGGCCCAGGCCAAGGAGAAGTTCCTGCCCGGTTGCGTGAGCGGAGAGGTTATCACCGCGGTGGGCTTTACCGAGCCCGGCGCGGGAAGCGACCTGGCGGCCATCCGCACCACGGCGGTTAAGGACGGCGACGAGTACGTGCTCAACGGTCAGAAGACCTTCATCACCAACGGATACTTTGCCGACTTGGTGGTGGTGGCGGTCAAGACCGATCCCTCGGCGGGCTACAAGGGCATCAGCCTGATTTTGGTGGACAAGGATGCCCCCGGCTTCAGCAAGGGCGCGCCTTTGCACAAGATGGGCATGCGCATGCAGGACACGGCCGAGCTGTACTTTGAAGACTGCCGGGTGCCTGCCTGGCATCTGCTGGGCGAGCAAGGCCAGGGCTTCAAGTATATGATGGCCAAGCTCCAACAGGAGCGCATCGAGGTGTGCATCAAATGCCAGGTCATGGCTGAGCAGTGCCTCAAGGAGGGCCTGGAGTTCGCCAAGACCAGGGAGGCCTTTGGCAAGCCCATCGGCTTTCAACAGGCCAACGCCTTCAAGCTGGCCGAGATGGCCACCGACGTGCAGCTGGGGCGCACCTTTTTGGATGACCTGATCTTCAGCCACATCAAGGGAGAAGACGTGGTGCAAAAGGTATCCATGGCCAAGTACTGGCTGGGGGAGATGGTAAACCGGGTGGCCTACCAGGCGGTTCAGCTGCACGGCGGCTACGGCTTCATGGAGGAGTACCGCATCTGCCGCCTGTACCGCGACGTGCGGGCCCTGTCCATCTTTGCGGGCACCAGCGAGATCATGAAGCTGATAATCAGCAGGAATATGGGGCTGCGTTCCTAATTCGGCTTCACCAGCCACCGGTATACTGCGTTACTGGCTTCGCTCGGGCCTCGACGTAGGTTTTCCTACGCCTGCGGCCCTCCCTTACCAGATGCCTTGTCTCCCGACGGCTGGCTGTGCCGATGTCCGATGTGAACCGCTTTTTGGGAATTGCGCTAATACTAATTCGTCGTTCGTCGCCGCCGGGGCTTTACAAAAAATAGTGGCGGTTATGCCGGGGCCAGAAACTCCCGCAGGGCCTTATCTCGTGCCGGGTTGGGCTGGAACATCAGGGTGAAGTGGTTCGCGTCCGGCAAGTCCACCACCCGGGAATTTTCTATTTCACGCAGCATGCGCTCCAGGGCGTCGGCGGGCAGCAATATGTCGTCCTCGTTCAACATGCCCTGAGTGGCCCGCAGGACCAACACCGGGCAGCTGATCTGCGGGTAAAGGGACGAGGTGCTGACGGTGCGCAGATTGGCGCGCTCCTCCTCAATGTTGTCCGGGCTCACCCGGGAGCGTACCCCGCTTTCCACCTCTTCTATCTCATAGTCGAAGTAGTCGCCCATGGTCTGGTTCCAGGGCTTGAAAAAAGGCGCCTGGCCCACCAAGTCCAAGTAGGCCTCGCGGTCGGGCAATATCTGGCCCAGTCGGTCCACCGAGGGGGCGATGCCCTTGTTCACCTTGGTCCACTGTTCGGGATTAAGCGCGCCGCCGCCGTCCAGAAGCACCAGCTTGTCCACCATGTCGGGATACCAGGCGGCAAAGGCCAGGCCCACGTAAGCCCCCAGGGAATGGCCCATGTAGCTGATCCGGCTAAGCCCCAGCCCATGGATGACCGCCGCAATGTCCGCGCAGTGTTTTTCCAGGGAGTAGCCGGTGGCGGGCTTGTCCGAGAGGCCCCGGCCCCTCAGGTCCATGGCCAGCACCCGGTTATGGCCCTGTAGGCCCTGGGCCAGGAGCTGGAAGCAGTGCAGGTTGGCGGTCAGGCCGTGCACGCCCAACACCGCCGGGCCATCGCCCGGCCACTCGGCCAGCTGTATCCGGACGCCGTCGGAGCCGGTCAGCTTGTAGGTTTTTTCTGGTCTCACGCTCAGCTCCCTTATGCCGCGTTTCGCAGGGGAGGGATGACCTCGGCCGTCCCTTTGAGCACAGTCTGACCGTCCTGGTTTTGCACCAAGGTGGCCAGGCGCACCCGGTTGCGCTCGGGCATTAGTTTATCAACGGTTAGGGAGATGGTCAGATCATCCCCGGCATAGACCGGTTTGGTGAACTGAAGCTCCTGGGATACGTAGATAGTGCCCAGGCCCGGAAATTCAGTGCCCAGCACAAAGCCCAGCAGGCTGGCGGTGAGCATGCCCGGCGCCACGATGCGCCCGAAAAAGGTGTCCTTGGCCATGTCCGGGTCCTGGTGAAAGGACTGATGGTCTCCCAGGGAGTGGGTGAAGGAGATCATCATTTCCTCGGTCATGGTGACTGTCTTGCTGTGGGATTGGCCCACCTCCAGGTTGTCGATGCTCAGTCCTTGCGCCATGGCCATTTCCTTTGTGTTGCGCCCAACGCTCAGGGCGATACAAGTTTGCCTGCCGATAACGGCCCTAAAGCCTTGCCTAGTTGCCCCTTTGCGCCAGGCGCAGCTTCCTACGGGCGATGATTTCCCTGGCGGTGCCCACCAGGCCCTTGGGGAAGAAGATCACCACCAGGATGAACAGAATCCCGAAGTATAGGATCCAGCGCTCGGCCAGGCGTTGGGCCACCTCCACCTGGGGCATAAGCCACTCAGCCAGCTTTTGCAGGTCCGGCAGCCAGGCCTCGGCCACCTGAATGAAGGCCGCGCCCATGATGCTGCCGTACAAGGTTCCCATCCCGCCGATGATCACCATGAGCAGCACGTTGAGCATCACCGGTACGCCCAGCACCGAGGTGGGGTTCACATAGCCCAACCACATGGCGAAGAGCACTCCGGCCAAAGAAGCGGTCACCGAGCCGAACACATTGCTCAATACTTTGTAGTGGAAGGTCTTGTAACCCAGGGCGGTGCTGCGCTGCTCGTTGTCGCGCACCGATTTGAGCACCCTTCCCACCGGCGAGCGTACGAAGCGCACCAGGCCGACGAACAAAAGCACCGAAGCCGCCAGGATGAGGTAGTAGGTCATCAGGCGCCCGTTGAGGGTGGCTCCCATAAAAGTGCCGTCGCTCCAGTTCACGCTGAATATGCCGGGCAGCGAGAAAGATATGCCGTCCTCACCCATGGTCAAGTCGTGCCACTGGTCGCCCAGGATGAACACGAACTCGGCAAAGGCCAAAGACATCATGGTGAAGAAAATGGCCTTGACCCTGAGCGAGAACACGGCCAACAGCACGGCCAACACCCCACTGATAACCACGGCCAGGACCATGGCCAGAGGGATGTGGTACCAGGCCGCCTCGCCGCTGTGGAACACCACCAGGGCCATGGTATAGGCCCCGATGCCGAAAAAGGTCACATGGGCCAAGGAGAGGATGCCGGTGTAGCCCAGGATAAGGTCGTAGGAGGCGGCCACCACCGCGAAGATCATGATTTTGGTCATCACGTCCATGGCCCTGAACGAGGGCACCACCAGGGGGCCCGCGATGAGGCAGGCCACCAGCACCAACTGCACCCACAGGGCAGGGCGGGTGAAGCGCACCTGGCGCAGGTGTTCACGCTCCAATTGAACGGGAGTCGCTTGCATAGCCGTTTTACTCCTTGCCCATGATGCCGTTGGGGCGGATCAAGAGAATAACCGCCATGATCATGATGTTGGCCCCCAAGGCCAGGGGGGGCATGGTATAGGCCACATAGTTGAAGGCCAGGCCCACCATGATGGCCCCCAAAAAGGAGCCGGTCACCGAGCCCATGCCTCCGATGATCACCACGATTAGGGCGAAGATGAGGTTTTCATCGCCCATGGCCGGGTGAATCTGCTCCTTGAAGATGGACCACATGGTGCCGCCTACCGCGGCCAGAGCCGCCCCGGCGCAGAACACCCCGGTGAACACCCGGCGGATGTTGTAGCCCAGGGTCTCCACCACTTCCTTGTTTTCCACCCCGGCCCGCACGATGATGCCCAGCTTGGTGCGGTTCATCACCAGCTGGATGGCCGCCAGCACGGCCAGGCCCACCACGATGGCCACCACCCTAAACTTGGTGACGATCACGTCCATCACGATCCAGCTTCCCTGGAAGGCCGAAGGCACGGTCACCACCTCGTCATTGGGGCTCCATACCACCTTGAGGATCTCCACCAGGATCAGCGAGGCGCCCATGGTGATCAGTATCTGCTTGAGGTGACTGCCGTAGGTCAGGCGCACCAGCATCTTTTCCAGGACGATGCCCATGAGCCCGCCCACCACCAGGGCGGCCAGCAGGCACAGCAAAATCGAGCCAATGCTCTGGGCCGTGCCCGCTCCTTCCACCCACCCGACCAATTGCAGGGCGTTGAGGATGGAAAATCCCACGTAGGCCCCCCACACGAAGAAAGCGCCGTGGGCCAGGTTCAATACGTCCATCAGGCCGAAGATAAGGGTGAGCCCGCTGGCGGTGAGGAAGATGAGCATACCCATGGCCAGACCGGCCACGGTTAACACCGCGTAAGTGGTGGGATCTATCCACAGCAGGGGTAAAAACCAGATGCCCACAGAGGCGATCCACACCCCCACCCTCTTGAAGTCCGTGCCGCCTTGTTCCTGCAGCCCCGCGGTGGCTGTTTGGGTAGTCATGGTTTCGCGCTCCTCAGGCTATGCCTAGGTACTTTTGTTTAAGCTCATCGTCGTGCACCAACTCTTCCATGAGCCCCTGATGCACGGTTTGCCCGTCGTCGAGGATGAAGTAGTCCACCCCGATGTGGCTGGCCATGTAAAAGTTCTGCTCCACCAGGATCACCGTGGTGTGGTTTTTGATGTGGTTGATGGACTCGATGAGGTGGTCCACCACGATGGGGGCCAGGCCCTTGGAGGGCTCGTCGATGAGCAGCAGGTCGTGGTCGTTTACAAAGGCCCGGGCAATGGCCAACATCTGCTTTTGCCCGCCGGAGAGCACTCCCGCCTTGGAGCGCCAAAACTTTTTCATGTCCGGGAAGAGCTGGAAGATGGTCTCCATGCGCTCCCAGGTCTTTTCGTTCTCGGTGAGCATGGCCAGGCGGAAGTTCTCCTCCACGCTCAGGGTGTAGAGCACCGCCTGGTCCTCGGGCACGAAACCCACTCCCAGCTTGGCCACCTCGTAGGGCTTCATGGCCTGCACCGCCTGCCCCTTTAAGACGATATCTCCCGAGGCAGCGGGGGTCAGGCCCATGACGGTGCGCAGGGTGGTGGATTTTCCCGCCCCGTTGCGCCCCAAAAGCACCGTGGCCCTGCCGGAGGTGAAGCTCAAGTCCACTCCCTGCAGGATGTGGTGCTGCTCGATATAGGTGTGCACCTTGGCGAGCGACAGGATGGATTCAGTCATTTTTCACCCCCCCGCCCAGATAGGCTTCCAGCACCTCGCTGTTGCAGGACACCGCTTCGGGAGAGTCGTCGCAGATCAGGCGGCCTTCCTTGAGCACGGCGATGGAATCGGACACGGTCATTATCATGTCGAACTTGTGCTCCACCAGCATGATGGTGCGGTTGCGCGCGGCCTTGATCTGCTGGATCAGCTCCAAAATGGCCGGCACTTCCTCCAGGCTCATGCCCGCGGTGGGCTCGTCCAACAAGAGAAGCTCCGGGTCCAGGGCCAGGAGAATGGCGATCTCCAGCTTGCGCTGCTCCCCATGGGTCAGGGTGCTGGCCTCCACGGCCCAGCGCTTTTCCATGAGCACTTGGGTCAACAGCTCGTAGGCCCGGTCCTCCAGCTCGGAGTAGGAGCGATAGTTTCGCCAGAACACCATGCCCACCCTGGCCTTGGACTGCAAAGCCAGACGCACGTTTTCCAAGACGCTCAGGTTGGGGAAGATGTTGGTCAGCTGGAATGAACGCCCCACCCCCAGGCGGGTGCGCTCCGCCGCGCCCAGGCCGGTTACCTCCTGGCCCTTGAACATGATGCTGCCGCTGGTGGGCTTGTACTGACCGCTGAGCAGGTTGAACAGGGTGGTCTTGCCCGCGCCGTTGGGCCCGATGATGGCCTTGAGGGTAAAGGGCTCCACCGTCAAGCTCACCGCGTTAACGGCCACGTTGCCGCCGAAGCGGATGGTCAAATCCTTGGTTTGCACTACCGGTGCCTGGCTCGCCACTGGCACTTCTCCCCCTGGTTGGGGGCGGGCGCCGCAGCGCCCGCCCGCTAGGCTTTTGCTTACTTCTTGTTGCGGATGGGGATGTCCATCTTGCTGTAGGGGATCACTTCCACCAGCTCGCACTCGGCCCAAGGCAGCTTGGGGTTGTTCTTGATGCGGAAGTGGAACATGTCCTGCATGGCCTGGTGATCGGCCTTGCGGAACATCATCTCGCCCTTGGGAGTCTGGAACTTCATGCCCTCCATGGCCGCGATGAGCTTTTCGGTGTCCGTGGAGTCGGCCTTCTTGATGGCCGTAACCACGGCCATGGCCGCGGCGAAGCCGCCGCAGGTGAAGAAGTCCGGGGGCGCGCCGTTGTAGCGCTTCTCGTGCTCTTTCACCAACCAGTCGTTAATCTCGTTTTTGGGGTTGGTGTAGTAGTAGTAGGTGGCCCCTTCCATGCCCACCAAGGGCTTGTAGGCCTTGAGCGCGTCCAGGATGTTGCCGCCGGCGGTGAGCTTGATGCCGTAGCGCTCATCCAGCTTCATGGCGTTGAGCTTGTTCATGGGGTTGTTTTTGCCGGCCCAGTAGATGCTGATGTACTTCTCGCCCTTTTGGTCTTTGAGGGCCTTGATCAGGCGTTGGGCCGGGGCGGTGAAGTCGGCGGTTGCCGCGGGCACGAACTCGCTGTGCACCACCTTGGCCCCACGGGCCTCGGCGGCCTTCTTATAGGCGGCCACGCCGTCGCGGCCAAAGGAGTAGTCCTGGGCGATGGTGGCGATAACCACGCCGGGCTTGGCCACGGAGGCCGCGTTGCCCACCGCGTCCTGGGAGGAGTTGCGGCCGGTGCGGAAGATGTAGCGGTTCCAGTACTTGCCGGTAATGGAGTCGGCCACCGCCGGCTCGACGATCAGTATTTTCTTGAACTCCTTGGCCACGGGCAGCATGGCCACGGCCACCGCCGAGGATACCGGCCCCACGGCCAGGTCCACCTTGTCGTCGCGGTAAGCCTCGGTAAGCAGCTGCTTGCCCTTTTGCGGCTTGAGGTGAGTGTCCTTGATGATGATCTCGATGGGCCGTCCGTTGATCTTCATGGTGCCTTTGGTGGCGTACTCCAGCCCCATCTTGAAGCCGTTCATGGACTGTTTGGTGTAGGCCTCATAGGGGCCGGTGACCCCTACCACCTGGGCGATTTTAATGGGCTTGGGGTCGGCCGCCAGGGCCGCCGGGGCCACCAGGGCCAGGGCCAGGCCCGCTATCAATAGCACCTTCCCCATTTTCTTCATACTCATGCGATCCCTCCTTTGGTAGGCGGGGCGCCGGCCCCGCCGAAATAGTTCGCCGACGTTTATTCCCCAGTCCGCCGGCGCGATTCGTAGCGACTAGATGTATTGCTCCCTAAGCTCTCTTTTAAGCACCTTGCCCGCCGCGTTGCGGGGCAGGGCCTCGGTGAACACAACCTTTTTGGGAATCTTGTACTTGGCCAAACAGGTCTTTAAATGGGCGGTCACCTGGTTCTCTTCCAGGCTTTGGCCATCCTTGAGCACCACCACCGCGCAGCCCACCTCGCCCCACTTGGGGTCGGGCAGGCCGATCACCGCGGCCTCGGCCACCTGCTGCAAGGCGAAGATGGCGTCTTCCACTTCCGCCGGGTAGACGTTTTCACCGCCGGAGATGAACATGTCCTTTTTGCGGTCCACGATGTACAAGAAGCCCTCTTTGTCCATGCGGGCCAGGTCTCCGGTATGGAACCATCCTCCGGCCAAGGCCTCTTGGTTGGCCTCGGGCCGGTTCCAGTAGCCCAACATCACATTGGGCCCGCGCAGCAAAAGCTCGCCCACCTCGCCCCGGGGCAGCTCCTTGCCGTCGTCGCCGGCCACCCGTGCCTGCAGGTGGAAAACTACCCGGCCCACTGAGCCCTTTTTGCTGAGCGCCCAGGGCTTGCCCAGGGTGGCGATGGAAGGGGCCGCTTCGCTCATACCGTAGCCTTGCTGCAAAACAATGCCCTGCTCGTGGTAACGCTCCACCAGGGAAGGGGGCAGGGGAGCCCCGCCGCTCATCACCAGGCGCACCCCGGCAAAGACCTCGGGGCCGAACTCCGGTGACTGAATGAGGAACATGAAGATGGCCGGTACCCCGAAGAACAAGGTGATGTTCTCCCGGCGCAACAGCTCGATGGCCTGGACCGGATCGAAGCTGCGCTGAATCACCACCGTGCCGCCCACGTAGAGCATGGGCAGGGTGAACAGGCCGATGCCCCCGATGTGGAACATGGGCAGGGTCACCAGGTCGCGGTCTGCGGAGGTGAACTCCAAGTCCACCTGGAGGCTCAGGGCGTTGTACAGGCAGTTGCCCTGGGTGAGCACCGCGCCCTTGGGCTTGCCGGTGGTGCCCGCGGTGTACATGATGATAAAAGGAGCCTCGGAAGTGACTTCCTGCTCCAGCACCGGCTCCTCGTCGCTTTGCCCGGCCATGAGCAGCTCGTAGGCCTGGGCCTCCAGGCGGGGCTCGGTGCCCAGCACCATCAGGCGCTCAAAGCTCATCTGCCCCAGGATGCCCTGGGCCAACTCTTGCAGCTCGGGGTCGAAAATAAGGGTCTGGGCTCCGCTGTCGTTTAGCTGGAAGGCCAGCTCCGCCGCGGTAAGCCGCCAGTTCAAAGGCACCAGGGTCAGGCCCAGCTTGGCCGCGGCCATTATCACTTCGATGTATTCCAGGCTGTTGTAAGACAACAGGGCCAGGCGGTCCCCCAGGGCCAGGCCCCGGGCTTGCAGGGCGCGAGCCAGGCGGTTGACCCGCCGGTTGAGTTGCTGGTAGCTCAGACGGCGCTCGCCGTCCACCACCGCTTCTTTCTCAGGTGTTATCTCCTCGCGCTTGCTCAGCCAAAATCCGATTCCCCGCACTGTGCCGCTCCCCATTAATTTCAGGCGAAAAGTTTGCCCATTACCTGGGCCATGTTGTCGGCGAAGTTGGCCACGTGGGTGAGGCCCTCCTCGTCCTGGCTGGCATCGTGGGCCCCGCCCGCTCCAGCCATGCCCACGGTCCAGTAGCTGGAGCCGGGCACGGTGATGCCGTTGATGAAAAACCACAGCAAGAGCTGAGAAAAGGCCATGTTGTGCCCCGCCCGCCGGGCCACGGTGATGGGGCCGCCCACCTTGCCGGAGAGGAACTTGCCGTTCCAATGGGCCACAAAGGTGGCCCGGGCCAAAAGGCTCATCATCTGGGGGGCTACCGAAGACAGATAAACCGGCGAGCCCAGCACGATGCCGTCGGCCTGTTCCATGAGAGCCAAGACCTCGGCGAAGTCGTCGTCGGTCTGGGCGCAGGCCTTCTCCTTGGTGCAGGCGTAGCAGCCCAGGCAGGGGTTTATCTTCTTGTCGCGCAGGGAAACCAGCTCGGTCTCCAAACCCTGGGCAGTCAGCTTGGCCAGGCACTGCTCCATGTAGTACTTGGTGTTGCTGCCCGGACGCAGGCTGGCGGTGATGCCCAATACCTTCATTTGGATTCCTCCTTGGTGAGCTCGCTTGGGTCGGCGCTGGTGCTCAAGGCTCCGGAGTCGAGCTGCTGGTGCATCAGGTCGCGGAAAAAGCTGTGGGTGTGGCACTCGCTGAACAGCTCGGCCTCTGCCCTGAGGCCCTGGTCCAGGGGCCGCCCCTGGCCCGCCTTGACCGCCCGCTTGGCCAAGGACAGGGCATAGGCCGGATTGCGCAGGATGGGCTCTAGCAATGCGTCCACACCTTGCTCCAGCTCCCCATCGGGCACCGCACGGTGCACCAGGCCCATGCGGGCCGCGTCCTGGCCCGGGTGCAGCTTGCCGCTTAGGATCATCTCCATGGCCAGGCCCTGGCCCACCAGCCGAGGCAGGCGCTGGGTTCCGCCGCCGCCGGGGATAAGCCCCACCTTGACCTCGGGCAGGCCGATGCGCGCGCCATGGGCCGCCACCCTGAGGTCGCAGGCCATGGCAAACTCAAAGCCGCCGCCAAAACAAAGGCCGTTTATGGCCGCCACCAGCAAAAGAGGGCTGGCCTCCATGCGGTCCAGCAAGGCCTGGAAGCGCCGGGAAAAGGCCAGGCCTCCGGCGCGGTCCAGCTGCATCATCTCGATACCGTCCGCCCCGCCGATAAAGTGGCTGGAGCCCGCGCCGGTGAACACCAGCACCTGGGCTCCCGAGGCCTCTACCTCTTCCAGCAAGACCTCCAGCTCGGCCATCACCGGAGAGTTGATGGAGTTGCGGTCCACCTGACGGTCGATGACCGCCCAGGAAACCTGGGGGCCGGGGCGCAGGGACCAATGAGTGTATTCACCAGCCATGGGCAAACATGACTCCTTAGATCAAATCCAACCGTAAAGGGCGTAGCGCCCTGGGCAGACGGCGGGATAATGCTTGTTGGCGCGCCAGAGGGCGCTTTGCTTGCGAATTGGCTGGTCCCGGCGGAAGGTGTGGTCAGCGGTAAACGACGTTAGCTGAGAGCCGGTTATTTTGCTTTGAAGCCAGTGTTTTTCTGAAACATGAACCAACCGTCAGAAATTGTGCAACGGACAGCGCTTCCCTGTCAAGGGCAAAGTTCGCCATGCAAACCCCTAGGAGCGGCCCGCAAGGCCGAAAAGTACTAAACTTACAGCATCATCAATAAGTTGCTTGGGTATATCCGGAAGAGGCGAGGTGCTCCACACCAACCAGCGCAAGCCGATCATGTGGTGGATACCCATGAGAGCGGGCACCATTATCTCCAGGGGCAGGTCGCGAATTTCACGGTCTTCGATCGAAACGGCCAGAGAGGCGGCATAGCCGCCCGCCAGCTTGTTGTAATAGTATTCCGCCGCCTCGGGCACAATGGCCTCGGACTCCGCAACGATGCGATAGATAAGGCTGTGCCGCCCAAGAAAGTTGAAAAAGCTAAGCATGCCTTGCACTTCCTTGTCTCGGCGGTCCTGGTGGCGGTTCGTGGCCCGGCGCAGCTCCCGGCGGAGCAGATGGCTGAGGAAGCGCACCACTCCGTTCATCAGGTCCTGCTTGCTTTTAAAGTGCACATAAAAGGTGCCTTGGGCCACTCCGGCTTGGCGGGTGATGTCGGATATGCCCGCCCCGGCGTAGCCCATTTCGCCCAACACCTGCTCGGCGGCCTGGAAAATGGCTATTTTAGTGGCCTTACCGGGCGAGTCGCCCTCTCCCCAGGGCAGGGGGCCTTCCTGGGCCGGGGCCGGGAAGGAGGATATCCACTGCTCAGGCGGCTGCCAGTTTTTGGGCCCGCTTATGCCGCTCTCCAAGAAACGGGCGCACAGCTCGGCCAGGTCCTCCAGGCTGTGCTTGGGGCCTAAATCTTCCCAAGGGCGCTGTTCAAAGATGGCCATGCCCAGCATGGAGTAGGCCACCACGTTGGGGTCCAAGGAGCGGAACTGGCCCATATTGACCATGCGGCGGTGGAAGTCACGGAAGAACCAGGCGATTGAGTCGTAATAACTAATGGTTACTGTCTCAATGATGTCGAATTCGTTGAGCACCCGGTGGATGGGGGCGTACTCGCGGCAGTGGCTCAGCAGCAACAGAAGCACCTGGCGCAGGGCATCATGGGGGGACAGGCCCTCCAGGGCCAAGGCATTGGCCTGGGACCAGAAATCGCTCAGGGCCTCGTCCACAACCTCCCGGAACACCTGATCCTTGTTGCGGAAGTATTGGTAAAAGGTGCCTTGGCCCAGGCCGCATTCCCGGCTTATCTGGGAAACGCTGGCCCCGGAATAGCCATGTGCGCCGAACACCCGCTGGGCCGCCTGCAAAAGGCTTTTGCGAGTGCGCGCCCCCTTGGGGGTAAGGGAGTGGGGGCCGTTTCCAGCCGAACTCCTTTTGGGTGTGGATTTGGACATCTCTAGTGATTCACCTCTCAGTTTTTATACAACATTGCCTTGCGCCAGTCTAGGGGGGAAATCGCGGCCCCGCCGATTTCAGCGGCCTGCCGGGTTTGATGGGCTGCCCGATAATTAATGGTTTAACAAAACCCTTGACACAGATTGTCGGACAATGTTATCAGACCATTACATTCTACAATTACGCGCCCCACTACATCTTGATTTCACAACTCGCGAGCAAAGCAGGGCCAAACCGCCACAGCGGTCCGTGGATAGCTGTGGCCGCCGGGCGAGGCCATGAAATCTGGGTAAACCGATTTTGCATTAAACCCGAAACGGCAAAAGCCATGGGGGAGGCGGTAAGCATATGCCCGAGTCGGTTAGGGAGCGGATTTACGAGGCCATAAGGGATGGAATCACTTATGGCGAACTGCTGCCGGGGGAGCGTCTGACCGAAAAGGACCTATCTGAAAAATTCAAGGCCAGCCGCAGCACCATCCGTGAGTGCCTGCGCCAATTGGAAAGCGAGGGGTTGCTCACCTTCGAGAACCACAAGGGGTTCAGGGTGTCCAAGCTCTCCACCCGCCAGGTGGAAGAAATCTACGATCTGCGCTGGCTGTTGGAAAGCTACGCTACCCGCCTCACCGCCGAAAAGGCCACCCCGGCCCAGGTGGCTCACCTGGAAAGGCTGCAAGAGGGCTGCCGCAAGGCAGCGCACAATGACGACCTCAAGGCCTGGCTCAAATACAACAACGCCTTTCACCTGTTCTTCTACGACAACTGCGGCAATGACAACTTGAAGCTACTGCTGGATACCCTGAAAAGGCGCATCTACCGCTACCACTACATCATCATTCAGATTCCCGGTCATTTCGAAAGCTATCTGGAGCAGCACCAAAAAATCATCGAGGCCTGCCGCGGCAACGATGGCCGGGCTGCCGAAAGGCACATGAAAGCCCACCTGGGAGGCATCAAGGACATCCTCCTGGAGCAGTTCAAAAAGTTTCCGGGCATGCACCCCGGTTAGGGGATGGCACCCATCAAAGGGAGCACGACATGAGCTTGAGCAACAAAGTGGCTTTGGTCACCGGCGGGGGCCGGGGAATCGGCCGGGCCATCAGCCTGGTGTTCGCGGCAAAAGGCGCGGACGTGATCGTGGCCGACCTGGACCAGGGCTTGGCCCAGGAGGTGGCCCAGGAAGTGGAAGCCCTGGGGCGGCGTGCCCTGGCTATTGAGATGAACGTGGCCGAGGAGGCCAGCGTGGATAAAGCGGCTGAACAGGCCGCTGCCTGGCAGGGGCGCATAGACATCTGGGTGAACAACGCCGGGATCGGCAGCCGGGCCATGCTGCACGAGATGACCATCGAGCAGTGGGACAAGGTGCTCACGGTCAATCTGCGCGGCGCCTTTTTGGGCACCCGCGCCGCGGCCCGCATCATGATGCCCCAAAACAGCGGGCGCATAATCAATATGTCCTCGCGGGCGGGCAAGGGCGGCAGCTACGGCCATTGCTCCTACGGCTCTTCCAAGGCGGGCATGGTGGGCCTGACCAAGAGCACCGCACGGGAGCTGGGCAGGTACAACATCACCGCCAACGCCATCCAGCCCGGCTTCATTCCTACCGAGCTAACCAAAAACCTGGATAAGAGCATCACCACGCCCGAGCAGCGAGTGCTGCCTAGGGCCGGACGGCCCGAGGACGTGGCCTATGCCGCGGCATACCTGGCCTCTGACGAGGCGGAGTGGATCACCGGCATCTGCCTGGAGGTGACCGGCGGCACCGGAATGTTCGCGGGCTAAGGGGAGGGACATCATGAGATTCGATGGTAGATGCGCCGTGGTCACCGGCGGCGGCGGCGGGTTCGGCAAGGCCTTTGGCGCGGCCCTGGCCGCCGAGGGTTGCAACGTGGTGCTGGCCGATGTGTACCAGCAAGGCCTGGAACAAAACTCCGCCGAGATCAATCAGGCCGGCGGAGGCAAGGCCCTGGGCGTGCTCTGCGACGTTACCAGCGGCGAGGCGGTTCAGGCCATGGCCGCCAAGGCGGTGGAGAGCTTCGGCTCCCTGGACATCCTCATCAACAACGCGGGCGGCAGCATGGGGGTTCCCCGGGACACCATCGACCAGGTCAAGGAAGATGACTGGGACAAGGTGGTGGACCTAAACCTCAAGGGCACCTTTTTGTGCACCAAGGCCGCGGCCGGCTACATGAAGCAGGCGGGTTACGGCAAGATCGTCAACCTAAGCTCCATCACCGCCCGTATGGGCGGCCAGCTTACCCCGGTGCAGTACGTCAGCGCCAAGGGCGCCATCATCGCCTTCACCCGCCATGTGGCCCAGGAGCTGGGGCCTTTTGGCATCAACGTCAACGCGGTGGCTCCGGGCGTGGTGCTCACCGGCGAGCGCCTGAAAAAGATGTGGTACGGCCGCAAAAGTGAAACCGAGCGCCAGGACTACGTTAGCCAGGTGCCCTTGCGCCGCCTGGGCTCTCCCCAGGAGATAGCCGATGCGGTGGTTTATCTGTGCTCGGAGCAAGCCAGCATCATCACCGGAGTGACTCTGGACATCAACGGCGGCATGTTTTCCGCTTAACCACGAAGGTCTTATTCATGGACAAAGACAAACTCAGGGAGCTGTATCAGCAGTGGAATCAGGGCCCGGTAGAGGAGGCCTTGAAGAAAAACCCGGAACGCGCCAACTGTGATCACACCCCGGCGGGTATACCCAATCAGCGCCTATACACCCCGCTGAGCCTGGACGAAGTGGGCTTCGACTACGCCGAGGACCTGGGCTTTCCGGGCCAGTTCCCCTACACCAGAGGCCGCGATCCCCTGGGTTACCGCTCCAACTATTGGCTGTTCATGCAGTACGCCGGTTGCGGCGACGCCGAGGAGGCCAACAAGCGCTACCGCTATTTGCTGAGCCAGGGCCAGGCCGGAGTCTCGGTGGCCTTTGACCTGCCCACCCAGGTGGGCCTGGACTCCGACGACCCCATGGCCGACGGCGAGGTGGGCAAGATCGGGGTGGCGGTCTCCTCGCTGCAAGACCTGGAGACGGTGTTCAACGGCATACCGTTGAACAAGCTGCGCCAGATCAGCCTGGTGGCCAACGCCATGAGCAGCATAATCCTGGCCATGTTCCTAGCCCTGGCCGAGAAGCAGGGCGTGTCCGTTGATGAGTGCACCCTGCGCATCCAAAACGACGTGCTCAAGGAGTTCATCTCCCGGGGGGCATACATCTTCCCGCCCGAGCCGTCCATCCGCCTGACCACCGACGTGGTGACCTATTGCGCCGAGAATCACCCCAACTGGTTGCCCATAACCCTGTGCGGCTATCACATCCGCGAGGCAGGAGCCAACGCGGTGCAAGAGGTGGCTTACTGCCTGGCCAACGGCTTGGCCTACATGGACGAGGTGGCCCGGCGGGGCGCGGCCATGGAGGGGGTGCTTCCCCAGCTCAGCGCCTTTTGCGCGGTGAACATGAACTTCTTCGAGGAGATCGCCAAGTTCCGGGCCCTGCGCCGCTTGTGGGCCCGCCTGGTGCGCGAGCGCTACAACGTCGGCCCCGAGGTGAACCTGGGGCTGAGCCTGGTGAACTTTACCGCGGGCAGCAGCCTTACCGCCCAGCAGCCCATGAACAATATCGTGCGGGTGGCGGTGGAGTGCCTAGCCGGAGTGCTGGGCGGCTGCCAGTCGTTGTTCCCCTGCTCCATGGACGAGGCCTTTGCCACGCCCACCGAGGCGGCGGTGAAGGTGGCCCTGCGCACCCAGCACATCATCGCCCACGAGAGCGGCATCGGCGACACGGTGGACCCCATGGGCGGCTCCTATTACTTGGAGAGCCTCACCAACCAGATCGAGGAGCGGGCGCTGAAGATGATCGAGGAGATCGAGGCCCTGGGCGGCTCGGTCAAGGCCATCGACCAGGGCTACTTCCGCCGCAACATCGATGAGTCCTCTTATCAGTGGCAAAAAGAGGTGGACAGCGGCGAGCGTGCCATCGTGGGGGTCAACGCCTATCAAGAGGAGGACGAGCCGCCCATGGAGATATTCCGGCCCCCGGCCGAAACCCAGGAGCGCCAGATCGCCCGCCTGAAAAAGCTGCGCCAGGAGCGCGACAACGACAAGGTGCGCCAGACCTTGGAGCGGGTGAAGCAAGTGGCCGCCACCGAGGAAAACCTGATCCCCGCCATGACCGAGGCGGCCAAGGCCTACGCCACCATGGGCGAAATCTGCGGGGTCTTGCGCTCGGTTTTTGGGGAGCACAACGAGGGTGACATCTAAACGCTTATGCCTAGCGGGATGAAAACAGATGCCTAAACGACACCGCATAATGCTGGCCAAGGCCGGCCTGGATGGACACGACCGCGGAGTGCGGGTGGTGGCCATGGGCCTGCGCGACGCCAACTTCGAAGTTATCTACACCGGCCGACGCCAGACGCCGGAGCACATCGTAAACGCGGCCATCCAGGAGGACGTGGACGCCATTGGCCTCAGCATCCTTTCCGGGGCGCACATGACCATGTTCGCCAAGATCCTGGAGCTGCTCAAGGACAAGCAAGCCGAGGACATCGCGGTTTTCGGCGGGGGCATTATCCCGCCGGACGATGCCGAAGAGCTCAAGAAGATGGGTGTGAAGCACATCTTCGGGCCGGGTACGGCCATGGACTCCATCGTGGAGGCCATCAACCAGACCATGCAGGAGCGGGAGGCCAACTGAATCATGCTGAAAAAAATAGACCACATCGGCATCGCCGTGCACGACATGGACCAAGGCCTGAAGCTGTTCAAAGAGGTTTTTGGTCTCACGCCCATCAAGATCGAGAACCTGGAAGACATCAGCGTGCAGATCGCCTTTTTGCCATTGGGTGAGGTGCTCATCGAGCTGTTGCAACCCACCACGCCGGGCGCCGGGCGCATCGGCCAGTTCCTTGAGGACAAGGGCCCAGGCTTTCACCACATCGCCTACAGAGTGGAGTCCATCGACCAGGCCCTGGCCGAACTCAAACAGCAGGGCGTGCCGGTGCGCGACGAGACCCCCAGGCCCGGCGGCGACGACTCGCGCATTGCCTTCATGGACCCCGCAGGAACCCAAAACGTGCTCACCGAATTGGTGGAGCGCGCCCACGAGATAGAGGCCAAGTAGTCATGAATGTAGCGCAGCTTTGGCAAACCCAAGCCGCCAAGTACGGGGACAAGACCTACCTGTACTTTGGCGACGACGAGTACTCCTACAAGCAGATGCTGGGCACCTTTTATCGCGTGGCCGACAGCCTGGCCGGCCTGGGCATCGGCAAGGGCGACCGGGTGGCCCTGATGCACCGCAACGCGCCCGAGTTCCTCTACACCTGGTTCGCCCTGAGCTTTTTGGGCGCCATCACCGTGCCCATCAACCCCGTGTTCACCGAGACCGAGATCGCTTACATCCTGGGCCACTCCGGGGCCAAGGCCCTGGTCATCGAAGATGAGTTCCTGGCCACCCTGGCCAAGGTGCCCAAGGATGAAATACCGGAGATGAAGCAGGTCATTGTCAGCGGCGGTCAAGGGCCGTCCGGGAGCATAGCTTTTTCCCAGCTTTTGGAGGGCGAGGAAAAAGACCCCGGCGTGGCCATCGACGACCAGGACCCCTGCGTATGCATCTACACCTCGGGCACCACGGACATGCCCAAGGGGGTGCTCAACTCCCACTACGGTTGGGTCACCACCGGCCAGTCCTACGCCTACACCGTGGGAATCGGAGAAGACGACCGGGTGATGACCCCCAATCCCCTGTTTCATGCCAACGCCCAAGTCTACTCCACCGTGGGCTCCTTGTGCGCCGGGGCCAGCCTGGTGCTTCTGGAGC